>CANQQH010000006.1 GCA_947625955.1 uncultured Clostridia bacterium
TGAACGAATTTGATGTTCTTATTGCTACCCCACCTTGCAATTATTATTCTCACGCACGTGGCTCGAATCCACCAAGTTCTTATGCTCTTGAAACAAAACATTTATTGCCTTCTATTATTGAAAAATTTATAAGAACCGGCAAGCCATTTATTGTGGAGAATGTTAAAAATGACCCACTTTTTAAGAAGTTAGGTCTATACAATTTTAATTGTTTTGTTTATAAGCACGGGCGACATACGTATTGGACTAATGTATTTTTGAACTTTTCAAATATTCCCCAAGAGCATGATTTTATGACTATTAAGGGTTATGGTTCTGTTCGACTAAAAAGTTATGTGCAGGGCGGTAAAAATGTAAATGACGTTTTTGATTATTTTTTAGATTTTTTAAGTGAAACTTATTTTATAGGAGATTGTTATGAAGGAAAAATCGGAATACACAATATATGATAGCGCAGCTGATTTGCATCAAATTTATTCTCATTTAGGTGTTGAAGCCTTTGGCGATAAAGCGCAAGATGAAGCGCTAAAAGTTATTTGTGGATTAAAAGCTGTTAAGGAATTTTCTATCTTTGATGAATATATTGCTGATTATAAAACACAATATTCATTCATTAATGAAGAAGGCGATTTTTCAACTGAACATTGGCGAGAGAAAACCACAATGAATTGTTGTCAACTTTTTCGCTTTATTTTTAATTTGTGTGACGATAGGAATTTTTGTTCAATCAATTTTTGTGGAAATTTAATTTCTATTCGTCATTTTAATGATTCTGATGGAACTTGTGCATATTTTGATATAAAAATTGAACCATCATCAAAATCTAACTTTAATTAGTTTTTTATCTTTATTCTTAATAGGAGTTTTTTATGGATTTACTTAATGAACCAAAAACTGCCTATCACTTGCTGAAAAAAGATATAATATTTCGCAACAATACGTTGTCGAGTTTATATTTTTTATCAAATAAGCAAGTGCAAAAAAAGAGTTGTCCTTACGATATTGATGGAATTAGATATAAGTTGAATCTTGAAACCGGCGAAATAAGTAATTATACAAAGCGCGAAGTGTTAAATTCAATGGCATGTTCTGTTAGACGCACCAAGATTTTACTCAATATGCTTCTTGAAATGAATGACTTTGATTGGTTTTGCACTTTAACTTTCGATAAAGAAAAAATCGATAGGTATAATGACGCAGAAGTTTTTAATGCATATGTGAAATATATCAATAACATAAAAAAACAATTCCCTACTCTAAGATATATCACTGTTCCTGAACGCCATGAAGATTTGTGTATTCATTTTCATGTTTTAATTGGTGGCGTATCTCCTATTGTTTTGGGTTTTGTCAATAGTGGAAAAGTATGTTGCTCATGGGCAATGAAAAATGGAAAATATATTGACATTTGTTCAAAAGAATTTTTTGACAAGACGAAATCTGAGCATGAATTAACTTGCACAGATGGGTTGCCAATATATAACATTTCTTCATTTCCTTATGGAATGACTACTGCTTCAAAAATTGCAAGTCGGGAGCGATGCAATACTTATGTTAAAAAGTATATTGAAAAAGCATTAGGTTCAACTGAAATTTTTAGAAAAAGGTTTTATTATTCTAAAAATTTGAATGTGCCTGAAATCGTAAAACAACTTGTTGGTGCAGATTTTATTGAACCAAAAAAATTGTCAAGTTTGAACTTGAAAAATATTGACCCTATATTCAAAGTTGCTGATTCGTTTAATTACAACGAAGAGCATAATGTCATGCAATATTGGGTTGATAACAAACAAAAGGCGTTGGTTGAGAGTGGAATAATACCAGTCGGTTGTGCTGATTTATTTAACAATCAACTAAAAATAAATTTATAAATTGAGGTGAATATGAATATTTATAAATCTAAAAATTGGACTTTTAGAAAGAATGACAGAAGAAAAAGCAAATTTGGTTCTTCTCATCCAGCTTTAGTTGTTGGTGAAGATAAAAATAAATTTGCTAATATTGGATTAACTCATTCAGCTAAAAGGGGTCATCATAAAAATATTGAATTGTCTAAGAATCCAAACGTAAAGGACAGCAAAAAAGCATATTTGCGTGATGATTTACAATTTGATGACAAGCAAAAGTTAAATGAAATTTTATCTAATTATAAGTTGTCTAAAAAAGATATTAAAAAAGTTTATGAAATTATCAATAAAAAAAGATAGGCACTAGGCGGTAGTCATTAGCTACCACGGCTCTATCTATAAATTATTATATTCAATTAAAATTAAAAAATCAATAGTTTTTATAAAAAAAGGAGAAAAATATGGCATTTTTTAGTGAATATCAAAAATTGATAGCGCGTAGATATAAAAATCGAGAGCTGAAAAAAAAGTATAAAGAAAGTGAAAGGCTTTTGAATAAAGCTTCAAAAACCGGGAGTGAAAGCATGATTTCAAAGGCGATGGAATCCCATAGAACATTTGAATATGCTCTGCTTTATCAAAACACTCCTGAGTTCAAATATAAATTTGAAAGGAGAGCCAAAAGTAATGGAAAACTTTAATTTTGTTGATGTTTCTTTTGACGATTCTGAATTGTCATCGTTGGTTATACACCTTAATCAATGTTTCTTGAACAATCAATATAATTTTGTTGATATTTGTGTTACCATACATGATATTTGGGCGCATTGTAAAAAAAATTATATAAAGGCGCGTGATAATGAAATGTATGATTCTTATAAATTGCTTGCAAAATTTGGTTTTGATAGACAAGCTGTAAATCGTTATAAGCGTTGTTTTGAAAGATTTATAAATTGTTCCATTGATTGTGATGGGAAACTTTTATATTCTTTATTTGATTCTTTCAAAAAATTTAGTCCTAGTAAGTTGTTTGAATTGTTGGCTTTGAGTAATGATTCTCTTATTTCCGCTATAAAAAACAAAGCCATAATTCCAACAATGACTGTGAAGCAAATTCGCGAATATATAAAATCTGTCAAAGATGGAACTGATAAAGCTGATAAGGTTTTGGAAACTGGGGTTGATATTAATGAAGATAACATTCCTATGGCCTTTAATCCTAAGAATAAGTATGAATATTCTTACTTTGAAACAAAGTCTAAAAATCAACTTTTGAATATAGTATGGGAACTCTATCAAGCTCATCAAAAATTATTAAAAATGGAGAAAAAACATGAAAAAGAAGATTAATTCTAATATTAAAAAAATAAACAAACTAGATGAAGAAAATAAAAGACTGAAAAGCATTATAAATTTTTTACATTCTCTTTTAGAGTTTCGTGATAGTATTGAAGAGATGAGACAAGCAAATGTTGGTTTTGACATTGATATTGATTATTTGTTAAAATACTAAAATATCTTTTAAGTTAAAAACTAGGTTGTTTATTGACCTAGTTTTTTTGTTGCCCAAGTTAGGTCCATCTTATCTCCTGCTTTTCCAAATATTCTTTTGAAAAAACCGGGGTTTAGATAACTAATAACTTGTGCCATAATATTATAAATTTCTTTATCGCTCATGCGCTTTAATGTTTTTATGTCGATAGTTAATAGTGGAATTTTAACTTTATCAAGTATTTGTTTTACGCTTTTATCACGCTCTTTGTAGTATTCATTTGTATAGTGTTGTTGTCCGTTTAGTTCAATTATTAAGAATGGTGTGAATGTTTTTGAGTAAAACAATGCAAAATCAACATTTCTATAAAGTTCATCATTTCTTTTATTTGTGTTCGTTGAAATTATTGATTGTAGGTTTACTTGGGGAATTATTGTATATTTCATTTTTAGTGCTTTTCTTACAATGTTATAAAAGCGCATTTCAAATTCGTTTAGTATATCTTGTTTTAATACATATTCTTTGTTACTATCATAGAATTTGTATTCATTGCCTTTTATAACATTTTTAATCCACTTTCCATCATCATTTTTTATTATTATATTTTCTTTTGAAAGCTGATAGCAATCTCTACATAATTCATAGTTCGTTAATTGACCACAATATTCACATTCGTGTTTTTGCATATTGTTTTTCTCCTTGTTTGATTTTATAATTAATCAAATAATACCCCCCCGCTAAAAATCAAGAAATTTTATTCTTTTTTTACCATTCGACAAATTTTGACAAAAGAAGGTGATGCGTATGAAAAAAATCGGAACAAAAAATTTATCGTTTACGCAACGATTACAAATCGAAACATTAATTAATGCCAAATATAAGAAACAAAAAATTGCGGATTTGGTGGGTATAAATATACGAACGTTATATTATGAACTCAAACGTGGAGAATATGTGCATACAATAAAATATTCATCATTTTGGTATGGCACAACTTATAAGAAAGAGATTCGTTATTCAGCACAAAAAGCTGAAGAGCGATATAAAATTATGTGCACTGCAAAAGGACGTCCTTTGAAAATTGGTAACGATTTTGATTTTGTTAATTATATTGAGAAGCGTGTTCGGCAAGAGAAAATTTCTGCCTGTGCAGTTCTTGGGCAAATTAAGCATAAGCAACTGCCTTTTAAGACTTCAATTTCTAAAACAACTTTGTATCGTTATATTAAACTTGGCATTTTTCCAAATATTCGTTTGGAGAAACGCAAGGCTCCTTATAAAAAAGTTGTTATGAAGCGCGCGCCAAAAGGAACTAGCATTGAGAAAAGACCGGCAGAAATTAATTCTAGAACCACATTTGGTCACTGGGAACTTGACTGTGTTTGTGGAAACACACTTCCTACTCTTCTTGTGTTTAGTGAGCGCTTGACTAGAAAAGAGATTATTTTCAAAATGAAAAATCAGAAATCTTCCAGTGTTATAAAGTGCTTGAATATTTTGGAAAGACGCTATGGAAAGTCTTTTCGAAAAATATTTAAGTCAATCACAATGGACAATGGAAGTGAGTTCTCTGATTTTTATCATATTGAAAAATCTTCTTATGGTAACGGAAAGCGCACTATGGCATTTTATTGTCACCCCTATTGTTCGTGTGAACGTGGAACAAATGAGCGTTTGAATAGAGAAATCCGGCGTTTGATTCCAAAGGGTAGTAATTTAGCCAATTATACTGATGATGATATTAAATATGTCGAGAATTGGCTAAATGATTATCCGCGTGAGTGCTTGGGTTATGCGACTGCTAATGAAATGTTTGATTACTATACTCAATCATTATAATCTTGTGTTTTTAACGCGTGTGTATTGCGTCTTTTTCTCATGCTCAATTTTTCAAATGTGCTTCTAAAATAGCCTTGCAAGGCTATTTTAGTTTGGTATTGATATTTATTTTATAAATATTTTTATTTTTTTTCAAAAAATTGAATAAATTTTGTTGACTTTTCATATTTTTTTATAAACTCTTCAAAAGCTCGCCATATCTTTGGCACTTTTCAGCGCTTTGCGACGACAAAATTATCCTGATTTCCCCTTCTTTTTCGACTTTTCGCATGAGGCCCTGCTTTTCAAGAAGCGATAAGACCCTCTTCCCAACTCCCCTGTTACCATCGAACACTTCAAAATGCGTGGTTTTTGTCAAAGTTTCTTTCAAAAACGAATAGTGCGTGCAGCCCAAAACCAGCGCGTCAATGTTCGTGTTTTTCGTGATTTCAATGATTTTCTTAGTGTAGTTCTCAATATCTATCTTTTTCCCCTCAACCAACGCACTTTCAATATCTTTTGCAAGGTTTTCAAAGCAAAATGCAAACACCTTTGCGCCCGCGCTTTTTTTGAGCCTTTCAAACTTTTCTTGCCTGAGCGTCAGTTTGGTTGCCAGCACCAAAATCTCTTTTGATTTGCTAAACCGTATGGCGGGCAAAACCGCCGGCTCAGTTCCAACAATAGGCACGCCAAAAGAACGCCGAATTTTGTCTATGCAGCAGGTTGTGATGGTGTTGCAAGCAAACACAACCATTTTGATTTGAAACCTCTCAAAGAGCCCTTCAAGACTCTTTTTAACAAAAGAAAATATCTCTTCTTCGCTGCGATTGCCATAGGGGCAATTGATGTCGTCGGCAAAGAAGATATATTTTTCATTTGGCAAAAGTTCAAGCGTCTCTTTCAAAGTCGTGAGCCCGCCTATTCCGCTGTCATAAAACAAAATGTAACCTTCTTCATTCATAGTTCCATACTACTCGTCAAGCGAAAAAAAGGTTACATTTTATGGTTTATTTCTTATCGTCGAAAATGTCTTCAATACCCTTGAAAATCAGCTGAACATTTTCACCTTTCATGTTGTCGATGCTCTTCTTCCTAAGATACAAATAGAACAGATAGTATGCCACGATGAACACGATGAGCAAAACAAAGGTGATGATAACCGCAAGCTTTTTGTTCGCCCAAAAACCATACCACGAGCGCGCGCCATTTTCTTTTTGCATTTCAAAGATAAAATTGTCGTCGGCAAGCAAGTCGAGAACGGCATTATTCACGCTTGCCAAGTGGTCAAGAAAGTCCGACCTGTTCTCGCGAATATATGCCAAATTGTCGTTTCTCGTGTAGGTCAGGTTGTCGAGCCCCAAATACTCCCTGTTTCCAAGCGCCATGCCCTCTTCGTAGTCACCGCTAAAAAAATTGAGGGTGTTGATGTGCCTTTCCATGAAAATTGCGTGGTCGCTTTCAAGCCCAATATGAGAATAGCTCAGGCCGTTTGGGCTGTCAATCTCAAAGTCGATGATATGCCCATTTTCAAGCGCCTTGAAGTCGTAGTCGTCAAGCACCTTGAAATAATAGTCTTGTTGCGGAGTTTTGCACTCGTTAACATACATATATGTATATTTTCCAATCGCGATCTTGTCGAAGTTCACAACCAACAGGATATTGCTCGCGTCCTCATCGCTGATGCTGCGATTATAACACCTTGCGCCCGCATGGTCGTTGGTTGACGCACCAAAGAACACAACCTCAATATCAAAGCCCAAATCCCCCATTCTGTCAAGTGTTTGAGCAAGATTGAGAAGAACTGCGACCGACGCCGCGTTGTCGCTCACGCCGTCGTCAACGAGTCCATTATAAATTCCAAGGTCGCTAGTGTTTGTGTTGAAAACAAAGCTGGTGTCGTAGTGAGCGCACAAAACAACTTTCTTGCCGTTTTTTGCCATGCTCTCTTTTTTGAAAACCACGTTTTGCGACCTCTCTGTGAGCCCACTATATATGTTTGTGAAGGTGAAAGACTCAATGCCGTTGTTGACCGACGCTGAGTTCACAGGCTTGAAGTTCGAAAGCGCGGCAAGCTTTGAGCGGATATAGAACGCACTATTTTTTTCAGCATCGCTTCCCGGAACGCGGCCTGACCTTGTTTTCAGGCTGGCATCTTCCTCAACAAAGTCTGACAAAATCCTGTCGATCGCCGACTGCGTTTGCAAACTTATTGTGCTGACTGCCAACGCACTTTCTGCGCTTTGAGTGACTGGCATAAAGGAAACAAACAATAAGGCAAATGCAAAAACAAACAAAAACAGCTTTCTCATATCACACCTGCCACCAACATCAAAACGCTGGCAATTTCATAGATGAAAATAGGAACAGAAAGCGTTTTGAAAACGAACTGTCCCACCAGCGGTTCAACATAGGATTTTGACAAATATAGATAAACAAACATGAAGCACAGGAAGTTGAAAAGCAAATCAAAAACGCAAAGATATGTGCTGAGAAATGGATAAGCAAATCTTAGGTTGTAAATCAGCCCCAAGACCAAATTTCGAAGGAAAAATCCAACCCTGAACGAGTCGAGCAGCGCGCGTTTTGGAATCATGAACGAATAGATTGAAAAGCCGATAAACAGCCTATAAACCAAGAACAAAAGTTCAAAAAACAAATATGCAAACGCGCCCGACAAAAGTATTGTTAAAAACATATTTCTCTTGCTTGGCAAGAAGTTCAAAACAGAGCTACTAGCCAAACTCGAATAGAGGTTCAGCCAAATGAAGGAAAGGAAAACGAACGCAGGCAAAAGAGAGCTGAGAATGCTCTTTGTGTCGTATTTTTTATGGCTGAGATTAATTGTTTTTTGAACCATGCTATCCTCGTATTTTTAGTATACCTAAAACAACTGTTTTTATGGCGATGTCTTCTTTTATCTTGCCAGTTTTGATGTTTTTGTCAACCTCATAGAGCATGTCAATAATGCTTTTGAGTTTTCGAGGCGTGTAGAACGCAACCTGGCTGCGCGTCATCTTGATTGCATAGGTGTTTTTCACCCCAAGCAGATTTGCAAGTTCGTCGTCAGTCTTGTCGCGGTTTATGCAAACAAAGAGCGCTCGCCTGAAATTGTTATAAAGCGGCGCAATAATTGAGAACCCTGACCGCCCAGCGCCCAGCACATCCAAAAGATCGAGGGCGTGCTTTTTGTCTTTCTTCGCGATAAATTCGCTAAGCTGGAACACCTGATATTCCCTGTCCTCTTCAACCAGGTCCTCAACGTCTTTTTCGCTTATCTCTTCCCCTGCCTTATAGATCGCAAGTTTTTCGAGCTCACTGTTGATGCGAGCCATGTCGCAGCTACTAAACATCACAAGTTTCAAAAGCGCCGCCTGACTCATTTGAATTTTCTCGTCCGCAAGCTTTCTTGTTAGAATTCTCACGATGGTGTCGGGGTCAAGTTTATCGCAATTGATTTCAGTCAAAAACTGCATATATGGTTTGAGCGCGTCGCTATCGTCGAGGCTGAAAAACACAATAACACTCTCGTTCATTGGGTTTTTTAGGTAGGCAATCAGCTCGTCGTCAGCCTTCTTTGACTTGGTTTTTGAAGAAAAATCATTGACTTGAACAAGGCGATAGGTGTCCATGAAAGGAAACACGCTTGCCGACCTTGCAATCTCCTCAACCGATGTTGTCTCTCCCGACAAAATAACTTCGTTCATCTGCGGATATTCGATTTTCAGCGCCTTTTTTATTTGGCTGAGCGCTGAGTAGCAAAGGAACCTGTCATTCCCTGAAATGAGATACGCGGGTCGAATCTTTTTCGAAAGGTCATTTTTGAGTTCGATAAACTTCATAACAATGGTTATTTTACCAAACAAAATCGCGGTTGTAAAGTCTTTCGCTAAATTAAAGCAACTATAAACATAACAAGCGATGCGCCCAGCAGCGAACTTGAAACAATCGCCTTCGTTTTTCTTTTGAAAAACGCATTGTCTGAAACGCAAATCATGCTCAAAACGAAAAGTATCGAGAACAAAAGTATGAGAATTGGCTGCGCGCTTGCAAAGGTAAAGGCGCCCGTGAGCGTGCCAATGCCCGTTACAATCCGCATCAAAAATTCAAACACCTTCGAAACTATCGCAACATATGGTATGAGCGCGCCAAGAAACGCGAACGGAAGCAAAATCATGAACGCCAGGCTTGCAATTGGAATCACAATAACATTCGTCACAATCGAGAAAATCGAAAGGCGCATGAGATTGACCGCCATGAATGGTATGAGCCCAATGCTCGCAGAGATAGACAGCGAAATCGCGTCGCTGAGTTTATGGTGAAAGAACTTTGAAAAGAACGCGCTGATTTGTTTGCCAAGTAGTATAATCGCGGCAACGCTGCCAAAACTTGTTTGAAAGCCGAGCGTGTAGGCTTGAAGTGGCGAAAATAGTAGTATGATAATCCCGGCAAACGCCAACGCACTCAACGAGTCGTATTCCTTGAACATCGCGCGAGAGAAAAGCAAAACGACCGTCATTATCATTGCTCTCGTGACCGACACGCTAAACCCGCACAAGAAGGCGTAGATGAAAACCACAACCGAGATAACCCAGAACTTTACTTTGTTGTTCGCCTTGAAGAGCGACAGAAACAAACTAAGCAGCGTCACAAGAAAGCCAACGTGAAGTCCACTCACCGCCAAAAGGTGCCCAATACCGCTCGCATGATAGGTCTCCTCCATCGATTTGTTTAGCCCCGCCCTGTCGCCAAAGAGCATGGTGTAGGCAAGTTCGGAGTAGTCAGCGGAAAGATATTTGTCGAGTTCACCCTTAACGCGCGTTTTGAAAGAATCGAAGATCGTTGGCGACGAGGCGTTCAAACTAACAATGTCGTTTTCGCTGCCAAACCCAACAAGCAAAACATTCCTCACAAGATAATAAAAGTTCGGCTCGCCATCATCAAAGAGGCCAACGCGTTTGAGCCCAATCGACGCCGTGACCTTCTCGCCCAGCTCAAATTTCATGGCATGGCTGTCTTCCATTGTGAGATACAGCCTAATCTTGCCGTCAACCTTGTAGGTTTCAAGCGTTTTCTCGTCAACGATTTCGGCTTGGTCGAGCGTTACAACAACTTTTTCTTTGTCGCTATAAAACGAGCGCTCGCAAACGCGCGCATTAATAAAATAGGAAGAATTGAAGTTTTGGCGGGAATAGTAAATTTCGAATGTCCCAACCGTCAAAAGTGCGCCCACCACGAACGCGATGATAACTGACAAAATCTTGACAACTCTCAGGCGCTTGCTGAAAAAGTGCATAACGCAGGTTAAAGCAAGCAAGACCACCATAATGCAAGAGAAAACTGTCCTCAGCGCGCTCTTTGAGTAAATCCCAACAACGAAAATAATGCCTGCCAAAAGGAACAAGCACATTGAAACAAGCGGCCTATAATTGAACAACTTCTTCATTGGAATCATTATACAAAATTCGTCATAAAAATTCAATAAATTAACAAATAATTCAGTTTTCAGCCTTAAATTTCATGAAAACTTTCTTGCACGAGAAGTCACTTCCAAGCATTAATGGCAAACTTTTTGCCATGGTTTTGAGCCTTTCAAACTTTTCACTGTTTTCCATGTTTTCAAAACTCTTTGGCTCTTCAAGTTCAATGAAGCATCCCAGCCCATCAATAACTTGCAAAGCAAACTCCATTTCGCCCTTTGAATAAATATAACTTTTCGTCACAAGTTCGCACCAAAGGTTCATCCCCGCGCTTTCAAGAATCTTGCGAACAAGCGAAGAGTCGTCAACAAGCGAAGAAATTTTTTCCTCGCCAACAACCTCGCCGTTTTTTATTGTTTTATTTTTATAGCAAATCATTTGAGTCGTGCTGTCATGTTTTATAACATTACGAACGAGCAAAGAATTTTTCAAAAGCGTTTTATATGCCATTTTCTTCGCACGAGAAAGAGTATATTTTGTGTAGTAAAAATCATCTAAAATGAAATTTTTCACTAAATTAAAGCCATTTTTTACAAGTTTGGTTTTAATTTTGCTTTCGTCTTCAAAAACTTGAACCGTGATTTCTGTTTTCATAATTTTTCTTCCCTTTGATAAATTTTGAAAAAAATTGAAAAACACTTCAAAAAACTATTGCATGATGTGTTTTTGTGTGATATAATCCATATGTTTGTGAGCCATCATAGTCTAGCGGTTAGGACACCAGCCTCTCACGCTGGGGACCGGAGTTCGATTCTCCGTGGTGGTACCAAAAAAGCCCTTTTTCGAAAAGGGCTTTTTTATATGTCGATTTTGTGTTTGTCGCTCACAATCTTTTGGAGTCTGTCATATTCGCTTTGCAAAGGCGCGAGAACTTTGGCATAGCGTTTTGCGAGCTTGTCCATCTGCTTGTCCCAATACATATCGTTTGCATTAAAGCCTTTTTCTTCCGTGAGATGTTTGAGTTCGTTTGCAAACTCTTTGCTCACCTTTTCGATTTTGTATTCAACAAGACGGAGTTTTTCGAGGTCTGTTTCCATATTATTCCCCCATTCTAAGCGTCAAGAAGCGTTCTATAAACGATGTCGTTGATTTCAATTAGCCTGCGTTCGATTTCTTTGTCTTTGCCGTAGCCGGCCTTGATTGCGAGCACGAAAGGTTTGATTTGAACAACATTAGCATTCTCAATGGCGTTCAAAAGCCCAGAGATGATTTCAACGAGTTCGCCCTTTGTTATTTTGCTCTTTTTCAGCTTTTTTAGTCCTTGAACATAGTCTTTGAGGTCTTTTGCGAGGAATGCGAGGCGCGAAAGCACTTCCCTGTTCACGCTTTGAATTTTCTCTTGTTTTTTGGCAGGCGCGCTATCTTTCTTTTTAACAAGCAGTTGCTGAATTGTTGTTTTGAAGCGCTCAATGATTGCCTTGCAGAACTGGTCATAAGGTCCGTCGCCGGCGTCGATTTTTGAATAGTACATTGAAAGCACACTTGAAGCGCTGAGCTTCTTGCTGTCGATACTATTGAGAAGCGAGAACACAAACGCAACAAACATCCTTGAATCATCGGGCGGAACAATATAGCCCATTTTTGCGGTTGCAAGCCCCCACTCTTTTTCGAAGTTGAAGTTCACCATACAGTCCTTAACAAGATTGAAAACCGGCTTGCATGATGCAATACTTTTCAAAACATCGCTGATGCGCTTGTCTATCATAATAAATTTTGATGCAATCATCTTGTCGCATGCATCAATAAAAGGTTGTATTTCAACTAAAATTTTTTCATCTGTCATAAAAAACACCAATTTGAGTTTTGCTCACCTACTATATTAGCATAAATCCAACACAATCTCAAATGATTTGATAATTATTTTCTTCCAAGATAAATAAATCTGCAAAAAATGACATTAAAGTATTCCTTTTTTCAAAACAACATGCTATAATGAAACATGAAAAGGGGTTAATGATGAACATTTCAAACAACACAACAGTCAGCAAACTGGTTCTTTTGTATGTTTTCGACACGATGGAAATGCCGCTCACCGAAAACACGATAACTGATATGTGCTGCAACCGCAACACATGGATAAGCTATCTCACATGCAAAGAAGTGCTTGGTGACCTTATTGAAAGCGGGTTCATTGTCTCAACCACCAACAACTCCGGCGAAAACTACTACACGATAACAAACGATGGGCGCGACTGCATCTCCTACTTTTTCTCTCGAATCCCAGCGAGCGTGCGTGACGAAATCACCAACTTCGTGAAAGAAAACCGAATGGCGTTTAGAAGAAAGCAAGAGTATTTCAGTGACTACTATAAAAATGCCGATGGCTCCTACACAGTTTTGATGCGTATTGTTGAGCCGCTTGGAACCAAACTTGAACTCAAACTCAATGTTGCCAACCGCGCAATCGCCAAAGTCATCTATAACAAATGGGAAGAGCGCGCCAGCCAAGTCTATGGCTCACTCTACGAGCTCTTGATAGACGATAATAATTCATAACAACTCATAGAAAAAATCCGCTAGTTTTAGCGGATTTTACTTTTGCTTTTTAACTATTCTGCAACGCCGATAAATTCTGCCTTGCCAACTTCTTTATCTGAGCCATCCTCGTTTGTTGGAGTCTCAATGCTGATGCGATAGAGATAGGTTCTTTTATAGGCTGTGTCGGTATAGAAGCCGTAGATATAGCCATCAATAATTTCTGGCGCCATTCTTCCACTTGCAGCATCAAGCTTTGTTGTTGAGAGCTTGATTGGATAGTTTTCTTCATTATTTTCGGTGTCGATATTCTTATACTTGATTTTATAAATAAGGTTTGTGCTTGAAGAGTTGCTTGAACTTGTTAGTTGATAGATAACATAGTCGCCGTCAGTTCCAATGAATGCAATCTTGTCGTTCGTTCCAAACTTATAAATCTTGCTTGCCTCATCTTCAACCATCTCGTTGTTTTCATATGAGATCTTGCGAATCCAAGTTCCGTCGAACACCAAGGCCTCAATCTTGCCATTTTCCTCAATGAAGACAATGTTCTCATAGCTCTTGTAGCAAACAATATCGTTTTGACTGAACGACAACTCTTCGTCCTTTGCACCTGTGAACTTTTGAGCGTAAACAATTGTTGAACCAGATGCTTCCTCAGAATAGATCAAGAAGTCGTTTTTGATTGATAGAAGTGTTAGGGTGTGCCCCTCGCTGATTTGCTCTCTTGATGTTCCGTCTGGAAGGACTCTAAACACTCTTGAACCCTTCAAAACGGCGCTGTCGTTATCATAGTTCAAAGTGAAATAAACATAGGCGTTTGTTTTTGCACTGGCTGAATATGAGTCGCCCGAGTTTTGCGAAAGCACGCAAGCCGTCACGTCTTTTTCAACGAAGTTAGTTTCGATCTTGTTTCCAATCTTGAAAGATGAAACGGTCTTGTTGTTTTTCTCATACACAACGAGGTTCAAGGTTTTGCCCTGCTTATAGTAGGTATAGTCGATAGTATCGTCGCTTTGAACAGTTGTGTAGAGAGTTTGCTCAGCCTTTGTTTTGAGGTCGTACCTTTTGAAAACTGTCCTGCCATAGAGCATTTCACCATCACGGTTTCTGCTTGTGCATGGGGTTGAATAGTAGAGGAAGCCGCCAAAGATAAAGAGTGAGCCCTCGTCAAACCCAGTGAGGCTTGAAACAACTCTTTCAATCTTTGCAAATTCCTTTGCTGGTTCTTCTTCCTCATCCTCACCATCAGTTTCCGGCTCGACATTTGCCGGCTCTTTATAGTCGATTGTTCGGTCAGCTTTGGTCTTCACTCTATAAATCGCGGATTGAACATTTTTTGCTTTCACATTTGTTTCATTAACCGACTTTGTTCCGTTGATAAAATATAGCCATCCGTCATAATAGACAGCAACCCCGTCGTTTGAAATAACTTGTTTGTTATCATTGGTTGTTTCGCTAAGTTTAGGCTTGCCGCAGCCAGCGAAGCTTAGGCAAGTGCAAACGCAAATAAGAACGATTAAAAATGATTTTAGAAATTTTTTCATATCACGAAATCCTTAAAGCACGAATATTATATCAA
The DNA here is from genome assembly GCA_947625955.1 of uncultured Clostridia bacterium. GTDB lineage: Bacteria > Bacillota > Clostridia > Christensenellales > UBA1242 > UMGS2069. The sequence goes on from CANQQH010000006.1 coordinate 14,692, forward strand.
TTTACTTATATAATATACAATCGCACTGCCAACTTTGTCAACTCATTTATAAAATTTTTGGGGTCAGTTACTTAATTTCAACCCTGTCGCCATCCGTGGCGCGCCTGAAACTGAGAAAATACCCATTGTCGCCCGCATTTTTTGAGAAAAAATATTGATATAATCCATGATTCACCAAACTGTTTGCATCCTTGAAACCAACGCCAATTGCGAAGGGCACTTTGTTTCTATAAACAATGCCGGCGAACGCTCCGTCATCCTGCAATTCAACAAACCTTGAAAATGGAATTATCTTTTCAAGTTCGTCTGCGCGTTTGCATGACGAAAACAAGCCGAAAAGCTCTTTCTTTGTGTGCTCAAAAAAACTATTCTCCTGCCTCAAAAATAGAGTTTGCATGATATTATCGGTCAGTGCGTTGAGGTCATCATCTTTGTTTTCTGTTTGAAGTTTTCGATATTTTTCTTCAAATGTTTGCATAATTTCTTTTTCGCCCGAGACCTCACCCTTCATCCCAGAAAAAGTCTGGCTGCCCGTTTTATAGCAAAACACGAAGTCATCCTCAAAACTATTTTCAAGCCTGAACTCACATAGGCAAGTTGCAATTCGCATGAGCATGAATTTTTTGTTTGCATAAACAAACAAAATCCCATCACTTTTCTCTTTTTGATAGAATTTCAAAATGAGTTCATCACTTCTTTTTTTGAGTTCAACAAACTTCGTTGGAAGCGCCCCGTTCTCGCCTTGAAGTGAAATTATAACGCTGTCATAGACCATGGCAACACTATACCCAAAATCATAACTTTTCGCGCATATTTTGATTGTGAAATCCTGTCGCTAATTTTTGTTTTTTAGCGCATTATAGACATTTCTTAGTTTATTAATGTCTAGCCCATCAGCCCTGGCTCCCGAACTTATTGAGAGCCCTTCAAGAATATTAATAAGCTCCGCCTTGGTTTTGTAGCCCGCTTTTTCAAGGTTGTTGACGAGCGTTTTTCTCTTCATTTGAAAGCTGGCTTTCAAAAATTCAATAAAGCCCTCATCCCCACTCTCACTTTTTAGTTTCAAATGCACAACGCACGAGTCAACATTTGGCGCAGGCGTGAACATTTTCCTTGAAACAATTCGCGTTATCTTTGCTTGCGTGTTGAGGCTAACAAGCGCCGAGAAAAAACCATAGTCGCCATTTTTCTCGGTTGCAACCATACGCTCCCCAACCTCTTTTTGCACCATGACCGTTATTGACCTTGGGCGGTTTTTGAGGCTGAACAACTTTGAAATTATGGGCGAAGTTATATAGTAGGGCAAGTTCGCAACAACAATAAAATCTTTGCCCGCGAGCTTTGCTAAATTTTCTTCATTAAAATTCAAAAAATCATCATAAATAATTTGAACATTGCCGTGCTCATTTTCAATCTCACTCAAAATAGGTTCAAGTTCTTTGTCTATTTCAAACGCAACAACCCTCTTTGCTTTCGCCGCGAGTTGCTTTGTGAGCGCGCCTGCGCCCGCGCCGATTTCAACAACAACATCCGTGCTTTGAACCTCGGCGTCTGAAACAATACTTTTGAGCAGGTTTGTGTCGGTCAAGAAATTTTGCCCGAACTTCTTTTTGAAATTCTTATACTCCATTCTCTACCTCATCTTTTTGTAGACATTATATGAGTTTTCGTTCGTGTGTTTCGTGAACTCCTCATAACTCATTTGATATTCGTCTGCAAGTTTGAGCGCAACATACTTCACTCTTGACGGCTCGTTTTTCTGCCCCCTGAAAGGCTCGGGAGAAAGATAAGGGCTGTCGGTTTCAACCAGGATTTTATCAAGTGGAATATCTTTTATGAAGCTTCTGTCGCGTTTTTTGAAGGTGATGTTACCCGAAAACGAGATATAAAACCCAAGCGCCAAGAACTTTTCAAGATACTCTCTTGTGTCTGAAAAGCAATGGATGATGCAGTCAACAATATCGGCACGGCGATTTTTCAAAATTTGATATGTGTCCTCACTGGCGTCGCGGGTGTGGATGCAGATTGGCAAGCCGTGTTTTTTTGCAATAGTGATTTGCTTTTCAAAAACTTCTTTTTGCTTTTCCTTGTTGTTTGTTTCGTAGTGATAGTCAAGCCCGATTTCGCCAATTGCAACAACTTTTTTCTCGCTAGCCAATCGGTCTATTTCATCAAGGTCGGCGTCTGTCACCTCGCCTGCATACTCAGGATGAATCCCGACGGTCGTGAAAACTCTTGCGTTTTGGTTTGCAACTTCAACTCCTGCTCTGCTATCGTTAACGTCCGTGCCGATGTTGACAATTCTTTCAAGCCCATCCGCTTCAAGATTTGCAAGTATTTTTTCTTTTTCTACGCCCTCTGAAATAAGATGGCAATGCGTGTCTATAATCATTGATTTTCTCCTCATAAAACATAAGCTTCAAGCATAATTTTTTAGCATGAACAAAGTGTGGATTTTTATTATAACTGCGAGTGTTTGCGTTCTCATGTTTGTTGACCCCAGCTCAGTTCTAACAGGGCTCACAGCCGCATCCAACAGAGCTGTTAAACTTTCGCTTGAACTTCTTGCGATCTATGCCATTTGGATTGGAATTTTCACCATCTTGGAGCAAACGGGCATCACAAAGTGGCTTTCAAAACTGCTCTCTCCGCTGGTCAACTTCATCTTTGGCAAGAAGAACATTTCAGACGAAACGCGAAAATATGTTAGCATGAACATTTCTGCAAACATGCTTGGCATGGGCAGCGCCGCAACCCCGCTTGGCATCAAGGCGATTGAGAGCATGAACAAGGATAACCCCGACAAAACAACCGTGACCTACCCCATGACCATGCTGATCATCATCTGCTGCACAGTGCTTCAATTTTTGCCAACAACCATAATGGGGCTGATGTCGTCGGCGGGAAGCAAGAATCCTTCGTCGATAGTTTTCCCGTCAATACTCGCGAGCATACTTTCAACCATAACTGGCGTTTTGCTTGTTAAGATTTCTCACTTCATCTCATCAAAGATAAAGGGAGGAAAAAACAAGAAAAATGGCTAGCTATATCATCCCTGCCGTTATAATTCTACTCTTTATTTATTGTCTTGTAAAGAATGTTAACGCCTATGATAATTTTATATCGGGAGCAAAGAGCGCGGTCGACCTTTGCATCAACACCTTTCCCTACCTTGTTGCAATCTTCGTTGCCGTGGAGATGCTGAAAATCAGCGGGATTTCGAGTTATATCTCGAAGTTGGTTGCGCCGGCTTTTAAATTTCTTGGCATTCCAAACGAACTCGTGGATTTCATGGTCATTCGGCCTTTTTCGGGCTCGGGCAGCATGGCGATGCTCAGCGACCTTTATCAAATGTATGGCCCCGACTCCTACGTTTCAAGATGCGCCAGCGTTATTGTCAGCTGCACCGACACGGTTTTTTATATTGTTGCCGTGTATTTCAGCACGGTTAAAATAAAAAAACTCAAAGGCACGGTTTTCTTGGCACTTTTGAGTTGTTTTATTGGCAGTTTGTTTGCTTGCCTCATTTGCAGGTTCATCTAGGCTTTATTCATCTCGTTCGCATAAATAACCTTGCTCATCCTGAGCCCCGGCCTACCTTTCAAGGTTGCCTGAACCAAAAACACAACAGGCTCAGCGTTCTCCTTTGGATAGATAACTGAAATGAGCTTTGGTTCAAGAGCGTATTTTCTCAGCTCGGCTATAACATCAACAAGGCGATCCACCCTGTGCACCATGAAGAGTTTGCCGCCATATTTCAAGACCTCGCTTGCAGACTTTATAACATTTTCAAGCGTGGTTGAAAGCTCCATTGTTGCGTTCGTTATCTCGTTTTTTTCTCTCCCATCCGCTTTGAGATATGGAGGGTTGCAAACAACAACATCGGCATAGCCAACAGAGAGGATTTTCGACGCGTCTTCAAGTTTTTCATTGTGAGCAAAGATGATGTTTTGAAGGTTGTTATGCTCAATATTCTTTTTTAGAAGCTCAAAAGGCTTTTTGTCTATTTCAAACGCATGAATTTCCTTTGGCTTTTGCTTTTTTGAAAGAAGTATTGAGATAACGCCCGACCCAGAACAAAATTCAACAACCTTTTTCTCAGGCAAAAACTTCACAAAGTTGGCGAGCAAAACGCTATCACTTGTGAAGCAATAGCCCTTGGGGTCTTGAAAGATTTCAAGCCCAGCGAATTGAAGGTTGTCGAGGCGCAGATTCATCTATTTCACTTCTGGTGCGCCAACAGGACAAATTCCAGCGCAGCCCCCACATGAGATGCAGATGTCTGCATTGATTGAAGCCTTGCCGTCTCTGATTGAGATTGCACCAACTGGGCAAACGTTCACACATGCCCCGCAGCCAACACACTTATCCGTTATTTGAAATGCCATTTTTGTTATCCTTCTTCCTTTTGAATTTATTTCTTGAAAAGTTTTTGTGTGGTTTTTCTTGCGTTGTTTTCTCTTGCCCACTTTTTTCATGAGGCTGAGGTTTTTCCGCAACTTCGACTTTTATATTTTCATTGTTTTCCACAAGCTTTTCAACATTTTCATCGTTCTTCTCGCCGAGTTCGTCGAGAGCAAAGTCATAGATTGTGAAGCTATCGTCGTTCGCTTTCACCTTGACCGACACTCTTTCGCGCAGAACATCGTTATAAACAACAATGCCCTTCCCCTTTGGCGACATCACTTCACTATTGATTTTTGGAAGTTTTTTCAAACTTTCCTCGTAGTTCTTGTTTTCATATGCGAGACAGCACATAAGCCTTCCGCAAAGCCCACTAATCTTTGTTGGGGAAAGCGACAAGCCTTGGTTCTTTGCCATTTTCACAGTCACATGTTCAAAGTCTTTCAAAAATCTTGTGCAGCAGCATATCTCTCCGCAAGGTCCAAGCCCGCCCTTCACTTTCACCTCGTCGCGCTGGCCAACTTGATGAAGCTCAATTCGAACATGCAGCGCCGATGCAAGCTCTTTGAGAAGTTCGCGAAAGTCCACCCTGTCGTCAGCGGAGAACTCAATGATGATCTTCGATGCGTCGAATGTGTATTCAGCCGAAACAATCTTCATTTCAAGCCCAAGTTTCTTGACTTTTTCCTTGATGAGCGGAATATCTTTTGTTGCCTTTTGGCAAAGTTCTTTCCATCTCGCCTTGTCTTGACTGGTTGCCTTTCTAACAATAGGTTTGAGTTCTTCGTTTGTTTCTTCAATCTCTTTGATAGGCGTTGCAATCTTGCCGAGCGAAAGGCCATAGCTATTTTCAACAATAACCTCTTCGCCCAAATCAAAACTCATGTTGCCGCAAGAAAAGGAATACACCTTGCTTGAAGAAAACTTGACGCCCACTACTCTTTGCATTTAACTTTAACCTCCACAACTTTCAGCAAAAATTCATCGACTGCACTAGTCATAGACACATTATAGACCAAATCCTCTTTAAGTTGCAAACAATATTCAACTATTTTATATAATGCTTTGAGAGAAAAATCCGTTGCAATGAGTTTGAGCTCGTCGATTTTGTGCGAATTGCTAACGAGTTCAAAGTTCTTTGTTTTCACCATGATAAGGTCGCGAACAATAAGCATGAAAAGGTCGGCAAGCTCGTTTTTGTCGATAGTTTTTGCGCCGAACAAACTTGAATAGTCAAGCACATCACGGCTGGAATTCATCTTGTAGAGACACTTGAAAACATTTTGATAGAGCTTCAAAAAGTCCTTGTCAAGCGACATTTTGAGCGCCCTTGAAAACACTCCGCCCGAGCACGACGCGCAAATGTTGATTTCCTTTTCGCTGGCTCCCGCACTTTTGAGCAGTTCTGCAATTGTTTCCTTGCTTAGCAAATCCAGTTCAATCTTTTTTGAGCGCGACAAAACAGTTTGCAGCAGCTTTTTTTCCTGCGTTGAAACAAGAATGAAAAACGCGCTTTTGGGCGGCTCTTCTATTGTTTTGAGGAGCTTGTTTTGCGCATCTTCAAGCACATTTTGCATATTGAGAAGAATATAAACCTTTGCATCGCTCTCATATGGCCTAACATACACATCGCTTGCAATCTCAGTTGCCTTGGTTGTGTTTATTTTCTCGTTCTGCCCAAAAACAATAACGTCAGGATGCACGCCCTTTTGAATATTTCTTTGCTCAGTCGAGCCTTCTTTTGCATCCAAAACGAGCTCAGCCAAGATTTTTGCAAACTCAAAAGCATAGTCAACGTCTTCGCTGAGCAATAGATATGTATGGCTGAGCCTCGACAACTTCTTGTCTTGGCACACAATTCGATATGCGTTTGTCGATAAAATCGCCTGCCTATAATCCATACCTAAATGTTAACATTTTTTGCCCTTTTCGTCAAATGTTAAAGCAAAACATTTCAGTTTGCCGCTAAACATCCAAAGTGATAACAGGACGGAACCCAGGACCGCTGCAAGAAATCCAAGCATACCACATATAACCATTACCGGCAATATACTCCGCAAGTTGTCTGTCCTTGCCTGAATAGTTAGAAGTGTTTCTTAGCCACCAAGCTGTTGTCACAGACCAATAACTTGTAGATTCAGTCTCGTTATTACCATATGAAGCTTTATTGCTTACCGCAAAATCGCTTGGGGATGCTACTTCCAATTCTGAGTAATTTCCAAAGATTTCAAATTCTCTCCATGTCAACTCACTTGCAATATAAACATAGTCCTCAGTTGTTTCGCCGCTTCCATAATCACCATTTCTAACATCAGCAACTGAAGATAAGGCTATTGCTGTTTTTTCAGCCTCCGTGAACACGCTATTATAGAACTCACCATTGCTCCAAGTTCTAAGTTGGCAATCTTTCCACTTTACTGGCATATATTTTCCGCTACTATAAACTTGTGGTGAATATTGCACATCGGCGGTTAGAACAAGTTCGCTCATAAGTTTGAGTTGCTCCTCACCTGCTTGCCACTTTTCATAGTTGAGAACAAACCACCTTAACGGTTCAACCTTGAACCATGCGATTGTCCCATCGCTTTTCATTGCATCGCCGTTTTTATATTTGTTGGTTGATGACGCGACTAATTGGTTGTTTGGTTTGAAACCAACTGGAACAACAACCGATGCTCCAGGTTCATTATCGTAAAAAGTCCCGCCCGTTTTGCAAGTTCCCCTAACATAAAGCTGACCATTATATTCATATTCGTCCCATGTTGTTGAGTCCATCTTATATGTCTTTGTTGAAACAGGCTTCGAAGAGGAATACCAACTTTCAAGCGTTGAGTTGAGCGAGTTTCCAACATAACTTTGAGGATAAGATCCAATATAAACATAGTGAACAAATGTGGTTGATGTTCTTCCATGCGCAGTTCCGCCAAGCATAATAGTGTCTTCACTGATTTCGAACTTGAAGTTGCCTTCGCGCTCGATGTCATCTTCGTTTATGTTCGCTCCCTCTTCGATATTGAGAGTTGCACCCTTTTCAACATATATTGCGGGTCCGTTATCTGCCGTGCAATTTGTTATGCTTCCCGCCGTGATGTTGCACTCAGCTCCAGCGCGCACATATATTCCT
>CANQQH010000007.1 GCA_947625955.1 uncultured Clostridia bacterium
CAGAAGCGCAGGAACGCTCTCGGGCGGGGAAGCGCAGAGAATCAGGCTTGCGTCGCAGATTGGCAGCGCACTGGTTGGCGTTTTGTATGTTCTTGACGAGCCAAGCATTGGGCTTCACCCACGCGACACACATAAACTCATCAACACCTTAACGCACCTTCGCGACCTTGGAAACTCGGTCATCGTTGTTGAACACGACGACGAAACCATTCGCTCCGCCGATTTCATTGTTGATGTGGGGCCAAAGGCGGGCGTGCATGGCGGCGAAATTGTTGCGACTGGCACTCTTGATGATATCATCAACTGCGAAAGGTCAATCACAGGCAAGTATCTTTCGGGCGAAAAGCGAATTGAAATTCCAAAGAAGCGTAGAAGCGGAAACGGGAAGTTCATTGAAATAAAGGGCGCGAAAGAGCATAACCTCAAAAATATTGATGTGAAATTCCCGCTTGGCAAACTCACGGTCGTAACGGGCGTTTCGGGTAGCGGAAAGAGTAGTTTGGTCAATGAGATATTGTATCCAGTTTTGGCAACTGAACTCAACGGCGCAACCAAGATGAACTATGGCAACTGCACCTCAATCAGCGGAACTGAGGGGCTCGACAAGGTTGTTGTTATCGACCAGACCCCAATCGGGCGCACTCCAAGGAGCAATCCTGCAACCTATACCGGCGTGTTCACTCCAATTCGCGAACTCTTCGCCTCAACTCCCGACGCGAAGGCACGAGGCTACACGGCAAGCAGGTTCAGTTTCAATGTGAAAGGTGGAAGGTGCGAGGCGTGCGGCGGCGATGGACTTCATAAAATTGAAATGCACTTTTTGCCAGATGTTTATGTCACCTGTGAAGAGTGCCACGGCAGGAGATATAATGAGGAAACACTCGAAGTGAAATATAAGGGCAAGAGTATCAACGATGTGCTTGAAATGACGGTTGAGGACGCGCTCAAACTCTTTGAAAATATTCCATCAATAGCGAACAAACTTCAAACGCTCTATGATGTGGGGCTTGGCTACATAAAGCTTGGCCAAAGCGCAACCACGCTTTCGGGCGGCGAGGCGCAAAGAGTGAAACTTGGAACAGAGCTTTCAAAACGCGCAACAGGGAAGACCATGTATATTCTCGATGAGCCAACAACAGGTCTATCGTCGTATGATGTTCACAAGCTCACAAACATTTTGAATCGCCTGGTTGATTCGGGCAACAGCGTTGTTGTTATTGAGCACAATATGGACGTTATCAAGATTGCTGATCACATCATCGACCTGGGTCCTGAGGGCGGCGAAAGAGGAGGCACAATTGTTTGCGAAGGAACACCGGAAGAGGTGGCTGAAAACAAGAAATCCTATACGGGGCAGATTTTGAAAGAAGTGCTCGAAAAAGATAAAAAAATATAGTATTTGTATAGAACATGTCAAATTTTGCAATTTTTTGCAAATGAAATTTCAAATTGAATAAATCTTTCAAGGTGGGTTATGATTGAAGTATGAGTATAATGCTTCTGCGTTCAATCATAATCTACCTTTTTGTTTTGGTGGTTATCAGGCTGATGGGGAAGAGGCAGGTGGGGGAGATGCAACCCTTTGAGTTTGTTATAACTCTCATCATTGCCGACTTGGCTTGCATTCCAATGGCGGAGTTGGCTGTTCCTCTGGTGCATGGGCTTGTTCCTATTTTTGCGCTGCTGATTTTGCATTTCTTGATATGTTTTTTCTCGCGAAAGAGCATGAAACTGAGATATGTTCTCTCGGGCAGGCCTGCCATTTTGATAAGCCCAAGAGGTATCAACTATAAAGAGCTCAAAAAGCTCAACATGACGCTTGACGACCTGATCGAGGCCATGCGCGGCTGCGATGTTTTCAATATCGAAGACGTTGCCTATGCGATCATGGAAACGAACGGCAAGATGTGCGTTATCAAAAAGGCGGGGATTGAACCGCCAACGCGTGAGGACACCAAAACCGAGATCGAACCAAACGGCCTGCCTGTTAATATCATCATGGATGGCTCGCTTTTGAAGGAGAATGTCACTCTCACTGGCATTGACGAAAAGTTTATCATGGACGTTTTGAAAAAGGCGAACTTGAAAAAGATAAAGGATGTTCTTCTTTTCACGCTCGACAACAACGGCAACTGCTTCATTCAAGGGAAAAACGCGAGCGAATACCTCACGTTTCAAGTGCCGTTTGCGGGAGGTGACAGGTGGTAAAGAAGTGGATTGTCATGAGTGTTATTGCGGTGGCGTTGGTGGTTGGGTGCGTGCTTGAATATAGGTTTGTGAACGGTTCGTTTGATTCGCTCCACAGCGAGCTTGTCGAGTTCAAAATGCAAATCGACGAAAACAGCGAGCAAATAGACACCGAGGAGAATATCGGTGCCATTGAAAAGGTGCATGAGAAGTGGCACAAGGAAATCAATGTTTTGAAGTCGCTCATCTGGCACACCGGGCTCAAAGACATCGAGATTGGGCTGGCACGCATCAAGACCTACACGGAGGAGAACGACTACACGGAGGCGTCGGCTGAACTCACTTCGCTCATTGACTATGTTCAGCACTACTCCGACGACTTCGACCTCAGCCTCTCAAATTTGTTCTAGAACATTTTTCAAAACCCCATCATTTCGTTTGACAAGTCGTGGGGGGGGTATAATAATATTAATAAATAGTATAATATAAGTTGAGCAAAATATAGCGCAAGCATTTTTTGTGACTGCGATTTTGGAACTGAATGTTTTTTCAAGGCAGTGCAACTTATATTTATAACAAAAATGATAGAATAGAACAAAACCCAAAAAGGAACAGATGAAAAAGAAAAAAGGTTTGTTGTTTTCATTTTTGCTATTACTATTTGCTTTGCTTTTGGCAAGCCCGCTTTCCGTTGGCGTTGTTGCAGAAATGGCACATTCCAGAGAGGCTGCGCATGTGAACAATGGAACCTATAACATGAGGGGCGGCACAATAAGTGGTCGAGATAACTCCGGCTTGTATATTACCGGTGGAAAAGTTAATTTATATAGTGGAACAATCAAGAACAACACCTCAACATCGCAAGGTGGTGGAATCTATGCATATAACACAACCCTAACAATGACCGGGGGCACAATAACAGGTAACTCCGCTAAGTACGACGGGGGAGTAACGCTGCAATATGCAACCATGACCATGAGCAGTGGCTATGTGCAAAATAACCAAGGAACATATTGTGGAGGCGGCGTTGGCGTCTACAACGGAAGCTTGTTTACGATGAGTGGCGGAACGATCTCCGGCAACACGGCATATTATGGGGGCGGGGGCGTAACGTGTATGGGAACGGGCTCGACGTTTAGAATGACCGCAGGCACAATCTCCGGGAACACGGGCACCCAAACAACAAGCGGTGGGGGCGTGTTTTTGCAAGACGGAACATTCGAAATGACCGGGGGAACGATAACCGGGAACACAGCAACGAACGGGAGCGCAGTTTACATGCAAACTGATCAAGTGGGCTCAACATTTACCTACACTGCCGGGACTGTTAGCGGTGAGATTTATATTGGAAGAGACTCAACATTGATATTAAAAAAAGAGCCAACTTCAACATTTGATATACGGCTTGGTTATGATGTGGAAGAGGGAGCGAAGGTCGCAAAGCTTAGTGGAATATCAACGCTTGACCTCTCAAAACTCAATGTTACTAACGCGCCAGCGGATAGCTTTCTGGTGATAAAAGATATAGATGGAGAAAAATGGGTTGTTGTTACCTCTTATGTGGATGTCACCATAACGGTTGGTGTTATTACCCAATATTCGAGTCTATCAAGATATTTGCAAATCGACGACTATGATATTGGAGTTGGTGCCCTTGGTAGCTATACAACATCAAGAAATCTAAAGATAGGAACAATTATAAAGTTATCCGCTCCTATAATGCCTTCGTCTTATAGGTATAATATTTATATTGGCGGTTCTTTAAGTATTTCGTTTTATCCAACAAATTACTATAAAATCACACTAGTATTTGCATCGCCAGACGGAAAAGACTACGTTGCAAAGCAAGGCCTGAATGCCTCATTCTATTGTGACATAAGATCGAGCATGTTGCCAAATGTTGGCATGCCGGATGAGAAACTTGAAGGCAAGTTGCCAAAGGTTGAGCGGTGGACATTGCTAAGCCAGGAGCAAGCCGTGCTCGACACGAAGAAATTCTACCTTGAACCCGTGACGGACGAAAAGGTGGCATAATAAATTTAATTCTAATAAGGTGCAAAAATTTTGAAATTTGCACCTTTTTTATTTGACAAGATATATGGGGGGGGGGGGTATAATATATTAGAAAATTATAAAAAGTAGAGGGGCAAAAAGGACTTGCCGCGTGTTTTTCTCCTCCAAAATTTTGAGTGCCTTTCAGGAAGCCTCCTTCAAAAAAACTTTGTGCTATGATTAAAATTGCAATGAGAAATCAACACTAAGGGAAGAAACATGAAAAAATCAAAAGCCATATTTTTGTTGCCGATAGTAGCGCTGCTCGTTGGGGCTATATGTTTCTTTGCGGGCAATTTGAAAAACACTTCCTATGGCGCGGTCTATGGCAACGGCATCGACATTGAGGGCGGAGCGAAATTCACCCTCAGCAGCGGAACAATAAAATCTTCTCGCAAAGTTGACTATGGCGGGGGCGTCTCAGTCACCAACGGCACCTTCATAATGAATGGCGGATCAATTGAGGGCAACAGCGCGACCTACGGCGGCGGGGTATATGTTGGCAGCAGCGGCACATTCACCATGAGTGGGGGAACCATAAAGAGTAACACGGCGACATATGGCGGCGCAATATATATTTCCAGCGGCACCTTTAACTATGGCGGTGGAACTATCACAGGTGAAATCTACACCAACACCACAATTAATATCAACAAAAAACCTTCATCGGCGCTCACCATTAATTATAGCGGGATTACAACAGGAACAAAAATCGCCAAGATTGCAAGCGGCGTTTCTTGTTCAATTTCGGATTTCAATATTACGAATCTTCCATCAGACACAAAACTTGAAATTCAAACCATAAGCGGTACGCAATATCTTGTTGTTGCGGCACCTAATGTCACGGTTACCATTTCAGTTCGTGGCACTGGATATGATGGATCAACCATATATAATTGTGGTAGTGTTTCTGAATCAAGTTTGAGTGTTGCGGGTGGATCGAATTGTAGGGTTAATGGCAACAGAATCATAATTGACACAACAACTATCACGGCAACGGCAAACCTTGGCTATGAGTTTTATAGATGGGTTGTTGATGGTGATGAATGGCCTAATGGGACAAGTGGAAAAATTCAAAGCGCCGTGTCCATTTATGCTGAATTTAGAGCAGCAGAGACAGTAACTGTCAAGTCAATGGCTCCGTGGACGAGTGGTAGGCTCTACACTGATGAGTCAACCTCGCGTGTTACAGAAACAACAGTCACTGTGCCAAAAGGTTCGAAGATTGAAATGGAACAAACGGGTTCAAGCGGAAGCTTGAAAATAGGTGATAAACGAGTATATTTCGAGTGCGGAAGCAACCTCATTTGTGACGGCTATTTTTACCCAGTTCAAGACCCTGCGGGCAGGTTTACAATTGACACCATATCGCCAGTAACTTATCAGGTTTCAAAGCAAAGTAATGAAGTTAATGGTCCTTACACATACTCTGATGTGGTTTTTGCTACGATTTATTTGCATTTTAGGGCTCAGGACACAAGCGAATTTGAAAAAATGCAAATAGGCACTGTAAAAGAATATCCATTCAGCTATGATGACTTATTTACATTACTTTTTTTGCATGACTATTGGGGGACTTGTCAACTTACATATGTTTATTCTTACTCTGATTATAGGGAAAATATTGAAGCTTTGTATTATTACTATTTAGCAAGATTTCCAAATATTAAAAATGTACCATTAATCACAAATGTGACATTATATGATACACTTATTGAACAGATGATTGCGGCCGTGCAGGGTTATTTGGGCAATTTCACGCATACAACATCAGGTACTTCAAATTTCAAAAATAATATGTATAAAGATAATGAAAACATTACCATGAGTGGTGTTGACTTCTTCTTCTATGATTATTACCAAAATGTTGGTAAAAATCTGGGGTTAGACACATTTTATAATATTTATTATCCAAAAGCATTTTTCAATTCAATACCTGACGAAATTAATAATTTTGCATTTGCCAACTGGGGTGTTTCACCATATGCTATAACAGCTGGGATTTTACCTTATCAACTGTATAATAATTCATCTTTATCAATTTATTTTCCATATGAAGATAGCCGGTACACTAATAGTGGTTTGGGCTATCACAAAAATGTTTACTATAGAAGTGGTGTTGAGCCAATGGATTTCATTGGATCCCGAACACCTTATCAAGGTTGGACCACTTATTTTTCATCTAGCAATTTGCAAAGGACACAATCGAGTTATAGAAGTGGAACAATAACCATTGTCCCAAATATTGTACTTAGGACTTTATCTTTTAATGAAAGAGGAAGTACGAGTACCCCTCTTGCCATATATGATCTTGCTGCCTTAACGATATTAATGTCGCGTGATAATGACGCCTATCTGTTATCTTTTAATGAGTTATCCGAATTGGTTAAGCGTGGGGCATCAGCTTTCACAGATTCAAATGTAAAATATTATGCTCAGGCTATGCATGCACTTGGTCTTGCAAAGAAAATCCTTATTCCAAGCTCAGCTAACTATTCAAGCCAGTCAACACTCATAAAGATTTTGACCAATAGTATGAGAGCAATGTATCCATACTTTGGTAACTTAGGAGCTTTGCCATATTACTACTATGATGATTCTTCACATAAAGGGGCTTCGAATCAGTTGGCATATTACAAAGTGAAAAAGGTTGAAAGAATCTTGCCTATCTCAACAACATATATTATGCCGCAGAATGCTCTTCCAAGCGGAGAAGAGGAGCCGGAAGAAAATGAGCTTCAAAAAGAGCAGGAGAGAGAGTGGGTGTTCGACACAAACAAGTTCACTTCCTTCCCTGAGCGAAGAAAGAGAAACAGGCAAGAAGTTTAGCAATAAAAAAATCATCATTAAAAATGATGATTTTTTTGTTTTTTGTGAATATTTTTTTAGAGCTGTTTGATATAGCAATTTTTCCTTCGAACGACTTCGCGCTCGAACATATCAAGGGCGGAGATGGCGGGAAGATTATCTTCAAGCTGGCACCCGGTGTCGCAATAAACGATGCCGTTTTTTATCATGCGAGAGTGCATATTTTTGATGATCAGCGCCGTGACGCCGAGTTTTTGATATTCAGGCTTCACCGCAATGAGCCCAAGCTCAATAACTTTTGGATGCTTTATCGCTTTGAGCAGGTCGAAGATCCCGGTTGGGAAGTAGCGGCCGCGGCACTTGATGAGCGCCTTTGAAAGCGACGGGAAGCCAATTCCATAGCCGATGAGTTCGTCCTCTTTGTTGAAGATGAGCGAGATATAGTCAAGGTCGAGAATCATTTTGAAGGATTTGATTGTTTGCTTCACAAGTTCGTCGCTGAATGGGATTGTTCCATACACATGTTCATAGCATTCGTCGAGCAGGGAGAAGAACTTCTTGCCATATTTGTTGATAACTTCGCTTGCAGATTTGAAATGCTTTTCATGGAAACCATAGTGCTTTTCAACCATCTCTGCAACCTTGTTTGCCCTGGCATTGACCTCTTTTGGAACAGGGATGCGCCACTCAACCCACTTGGCGTCAACGGTGTAGCCGTTGTCTTCAATGAATTTTTGGTAATAGTCAAAGTTGTAGCTCGTGATATAGCAGCCCTCAACGTCGAAGCCTTCAACCATAAGGCCCTCGCGTTCAAGGTCGTTGAAGCCGAGCGGACCATGAATAGAGTCGCAGCCCATGCTTCGCGCCCAGTCTTCTGCGGCCCTTAGCAGTTTGTCTGCCACCTCATGGTCGTTTATGCACTCAAAACGCGAAAACCTCGCGCGCTTCGTGTTGTTCTTCTTGTTGTAGGGGTGGGAGATGATGCCCATGATCCTGCCAACAACTTTATTATCTTTTTCAGCAAGGAAAAACGCAACGTCGCACTCGGCGAAGCTCGCATTTTTCTTTGGGTTTGTAAGGTTCATTTCATCCGACTCAAAGAGCGGAACATAACACTTGTTGTCTTTGTAGAGCTCGTCCACAAAGCGAACAAATTTTTTAAGGTCTTTTTTTTGGGTGATTTGCCTAACAGTTACCATAATACTCCTTAGATATATGCTCTTATTTTAATTCATATTGCTCGTTTTTGCAAGTATTTGTACAAAACACTTGAATATTTTGTTGAACTTTACATTATTACGCCTAAAAATGGCATTTTTTCATAGCAGAATTTTTGCGGGCGTAGAATGTTTTGAGGTGCAAAATGCGAAGACTTTTCAAGGCCGCCATGATCGTTACTTTCTTCTCGGTTGCAACAAGAGCGTTGGGCTTCGTTTTGCGTATTGTTTTGTCGCGCTATCTTGGGGCAGAGCTGCTCGGCGCATACCAGGTTGCAATGAGCGTTCTGGGCGTTTTGATGACCATTGTTTGCAGCGGGTTGCCGCTCGTTGTGTCGCGAAGCGTGGCATACAAAAGGTCAGTTGGCGACAGAAAAGGCGCAAACAAAAGCGTTACTGCCGGGCTGGTTATCGCGGTTTCGCTCAGCGTGATTATCTCAATCGTGCTCTTTGCGTTCCCGAACATCCTAAACTTGATGTTCACCTCAAAAACAACAACGTTGATTGTGCTTTTCTCGCTCCCAGGCCTCATCGCCTCAGGAGTCTATTCGATTCTGCGAAGCGCGCTCTGGGGCGAGAAGCACTTCTTTGCCATAAGCTTCACGGAGTTCTTTGAGCAGATTGTGAGAATTGTACTTTGCTTCATCTTGTTCTCACCACTAATCCTGCCAAAACTTGACTTTGGGGTGAAAGCGTCGCTCAGCCTATCTCTCGCTTGCATTGCCTCGTGTTTGCTGGTTGTGGCGATATATTTCGGCTTGAAAAACGGGCTTGCGCGCCCCAAAGGAGCGTTTGGACCTATTATCAAAAGCTCGGCCCCAATAACGGCGCTTCGTACCGTTTCGTCGCTGGTTTCTTCCTTGATTTCAATCATAATTCCACTGAGGCTCATGCAGTTTGGCTACTCATCTAGCGAGGCGATGGCGCAGTTTGGAATGTTGATGGGAATGGCGTTTCCGCTCATCATGATTCCTGGCACGTTCATAAGTTCAATCGCCGTGACGCTGGTTCCGGAGATTTCAAGCAAAACGGATAATATCGACAACGAGGGCGTGAAGTTCGACAAAACTTCGCTCAAAAACCATATCAACATGGGGCTGAATGTGAGCATCATAATAAGCGCGATTTTGCTTCCTGCGCTCATAACTTTGGGAAAACCAATCTGCAAAATATTGTTCGGTTCGAGCGAGGCGGGGAAGTATGTTTCCGCGGGCGCAATACTCATGCTGCCAATGGGAATAAACCAAATTTCGTCAAGTATGCTGAACTCACTCGGGCTTGAAATAAAGAGCCTCAAAAACTATGTTTGCGGCGCGATTCCGCTCATCCTCAGCGTTTTATTCCTGCCGAAGTTTTTGGGCTCGTATGCAATGATTGTTGGCATGGGCTCAATGGCGATTGTGACTGGCGGGCTCAACCTCAAAATGCTCAAAGACCGCGACCTGCTTTTGCCGTCCTACAAAAAGACACTATTCATCTCGCTCGCCTTCGCTGCCGTTTGCTGTTTGCTTGGTCACCTTGTTTTTGCCTGCTTCTCTGCCTTTGCTTCAACTTTCATTTCCTGCGCCGTTTCGGGCATCCTCTCGACTCTCGCCATGGGCATACTTTACTTGGTTTTCAATGTTGCGCAGGTGCGCCTATTCCTTGTCTAGCGCGTGGATTGAGTTGGACCTCGACTGTGAAACAAAATAATTAATTTTTTTGTGCAGAATTTGACACTAAAATTATACTTTTCATATTTTTGATGTTATAATAAAAACAATATTGCTTGCCCTCGTTTGGATAACTCGCAATTCAATTAACAAAAAGAATAACCTCGCTTGGCTCCTTTTGTTGAAAAATTTTATAAAAGGAGAAAAAATTTATGGGAATGTGTAAACCAAGCGGCGGGAAATATGATGTTTATGGGCCATCTAAACATTCTCTTCCTAAGAATTATTTGCCTAATTCCAGAATCGATTATTATGATGAGAAAACTAGGGAATTGTTGCAACAACGATGGTATGATCCAAATGGCCTTGCTATTTTAGACAGAGACTGGAAACATTATAATAATCCCCAAAAACCACATAAATTTCCTCATGATCATCCATATGATTGGTCAATGAAAATACCAAGATATGGTTATGATGAAAATAGACCAATAAATATTGAATATTGTTAAAGGGGTTAAAAATGGAAAAAAATTATTTAGAAAAAAATATTGAAACAAAATGCGCGGTATGTGGGAAAAAATACAAAATTGCTAAACTGAACCTAGATCCATGTCCAAATTGTGGCTGGTATAATGATTTGATGTGTGAAGAGCATGAGAATGAAGTTATTTATCGAAATTTAGTTTCGTTAAACAAAGCAAAGAAATTGTTTGCAGAAGGAAAGCCGTTAAGACCATCACTTGAAGATTTTTTAGATGCTCTCAACTTCTATGGTGAAATGGAATTTACATTCACAACTTTTCATTGTGCGCTATTTAGAACAAACGGCCAAATTGAATTTGATTTGGGCACAGACGAAACAGTCTTTTTTAATGGTAAAGAGGACTTTATCAAAAATGCCAAAATAAACGGAGTTTATGTTAGAGATATTTGGGATCAAGTCGAAAATCCAAGTTATATGTAAAGGAAAACATGGAAAATAAAAACATATATGATGAAATATTTGATGGCTTTTGTGAAGTATGCGGAAAGCCAATGAAAAAAGATATCTATAAACAGGGCACGTGCCCTCATTGCGGGTGGAGAAATAGCTACAAAAACGAAGAAAATCCCGATAAAGTTTGCTACCCAAATCTTGTTTCGCTAAACAAAGCAAAACAACTCTACAAAGACAAAAAGCCATTTGACCCGAACTTAGACGAATTTATTGAGGCTTTGCATTCATATAGTGAAGTGCAATTTGAATATAATGGCGTGTGCTATGCCGTTGAACTTGTTGATTTCCAAGGCGACGACTTTCATGTTCAGCTCTATAATCCAAAAACCAAAGAGAAAGTTATTTTCAAAGATTATGCCGACTTCAAAAACAATGCGAAAGTTGAGGGTAAATTCTTAAAAGATATATGGGATGAAACAACCGATAGATATTGGTTGCAATAAGAAGGAGAAAAAATATGGCAACAAGCGAACAATTAGGTTCGCTTTTTTCAACCGAAGAAAGTGAACAAAACTATGAAGAAGAAAAAAGGATAAAAAAACAAAGGCTTGTAAGGAATGAATTTATTAAATGTGGCAAGTATGGTATTCCACTAATAAAAAAACAAAATATAGATCTTGATAAAATTCAATTATTAAGTTTTTTGAAAACTAAGTCTAACGACATAGAAAATTCGAATAAAACTATTCACTTTTTTACATATGATTGGAATTTTGAAAGTGTTTATGAAAAACCAGAATTAGCTCTTGAAAAACTTGATCAGTACTATGCTTTACTTACACCGGAATTTAGCACATACAAAGACATGCCACTTGCAAGACAAATCGACAGCGTGTTCAAAAACCGATGGTGTGGTGCATTTTGGCAAAAACAAGGAATGCTTGTGATACCAACAATTTCTTGGGGCTCCTATGCTTGTTTTGACTTCTTTTGTGATGGAGTAGAAGAGGGGGCGGTGGTTGCAGTTTCGACCTATACAAGAAAAGATAATAAAAAAGGTTTTATGGAAGGCTATGAGAAAATGATGGAAAAAATAAAACCTAGTGCAGTTATCTGTTATGGAGATCCCTTTCCAGAAATGAAAGGAAATATAAAATCAATAGATCCCTTTAATAAAAAAGAATTAATCAAAAAAATTGGAATACAAAAATTCACCGAAAAATACCTAGCAGGTGAATTGTATCCAGAAATATAGGTGAGTTTATGTATAAATTGGAAATTGATCTTCTCCCCAAGGGAGCATGGAACAATGATTTCAGCAAAACTCTTCCTAAAAAAGAGTGGGACAGAATAAGAAATATCTGTTATGAAAAATCAGACCATCATTGTCAAATTTGCGGAACAAAAACTGATGTATTAAATGCTCATGAGGTTTGGTGTTTTGACATAAAAAATAAAACTCAGACACTCAAAAATATAATTGCGATTTGCACAAAATGTCATGGTGTTATACACATCAAGAATACGATTAGACTTGGTTATGGTCAAGAGGCAATGCAGCATTTTATAAAAGTTAATAATTGCACAGAAATGGATTTTGCAAAACACTTGACGAAAGCTATTATGACTTTTGACCAATTAAACAAAGTTTATAGATGGAAAATAATTGCTGATTTATCTAAATTTGGTGGTGACAATACTGCCATTAAGACAAAGAACATCCCATTTATTTATAGCCCTTATAACGATGTTAAATGGAATGAAATTAATTATAGTGAAATGAAAAATTTATTTTTAATAAGGAAAACTAGGGATAGTTTAATTGGGGTACCAAAAATTGTATCCGTTGCCGTAGATAACTATCAGGGGAAAATTATAATTGATTCATTGTTTGCAGACAAAATTGAATGGTATGTTGACGATAAAAAAATTAAAACACAATATAATGTTGTAGGTCGATTTATAACCTTTCTTTCGGTGGTAGATATTGAAAATTCAAAATTATGGTTCAGAATTTCAAACGAAAATGGATATATGATATCAAAACAATTCAAATTGAAGAATATTTAACTTATCAGCTAGCATTGACTTCGGTGATAAGGATAGGGGTACGCTTCACTGGCGCGCCGCAATGAAAAACCCCACGGGCGGGTGCCCGTGGGGTTTTCTATTATACGAAACCGTCTTTTGGGGTGTTGTCTTTGTTTTCGGCAGGGGCGGAAGCAGATGCTTTCTTTGGAATCTTCTTCACATAAACCGCAACAACGGCGAACACAAGTACTGCAACGAGAAGGATTGACGAGAACACAAGGAAGAATGTTGCAAGGGTGAGGTTGTCGGCATCGTCGTCGCCGTCACTGGTTGTTGAAGGAACCAAGAAGTTCTTCACAACAGTTGTTGGATCGTTTTCTTGGACGGCGTCAACAAGTTCGTTGTATTCGTCTTCGTCGGCGAGTTTCTTGATCGAAATGTCAGAGATGAGCGCAATACCTGTTGTCTTGTCGCTGTCGGTGCCGAGTTCATAGTTGATTGAAATGCCAGAGATTGTTGATGAACCAGTCTTCACAAGCGCGGTCAACTTGGTGTAGCCATTCATGTCGTCTTTTGCTTTGAAGGTTCCGTCTTGCGTGTTGATTTTGTCAAAGCGGACTGAGATATTGTCGATAGTGATTGTGAGGCCGTGGTCTTTGTCGATATCGATTGTTCTAACATACAAGCTGATCTCATAGAAGGATGAGGAAGTGAGCGATGACTTGGTGTTTGGATAAACAACGGTGTTGTATTTTTCGCCGTTATAGATCATCATTGCAAACTTGCTTGTTCCGTTAGGGTTTGCAAGCTCTTCGGCTGCAAAAGTTCTTGTGTCGGTGAGCTTAAATTCTTTGCTTGTGTCGATAACGCCAAGCTCGCCTTGGATGAGTTCTTTATCGTCTCTGTCGCTTGTGCGGAGTGCATGGGAGAGAGAAGAATAGTAGTCCTTGTTTTCAACTTTTTGGCTTGAAACCATTTGAGTTGGGCTGCCGTCGAAGTCAATAAATCTTGCATTGTTGGTGTTTTGTTTTTCGATTGTGTCGAATTCTTTTGCCTTTGCATAGAATTGCTCGTCGATTGTGATCTTGTCGTCTTTATCGTCAGGATTGTCTTTTTCTTCGTAGGTCTTATAGTCAACATTTTGGAAGAATGCTGTTCCATAGGCGTCTTTAACGCCGAGTTCAAGATACAAAGTTCTTGAAGATGAGCCTGTTCTAACGAAGAATGTATATTTCTGCCAAACGCCTGTTTGAGTTGTTTCTTTCTCAATCTTTGTTTCAAACTCTGCGATGTGCTTGTCGGAGTAGATGAGGTTTGCAAAGAGGGTGCCCTCAAACGCGCCGTCGCAGTCGCTGGTTGTTAGGCCCTTTGCGAAGAATACTTCGAATGAAACTTCATAGACTGAGTTTGACGACAAGCTGAACTGGCTTGATTTATAGCCATAGTAGTGACCTTTGAACTTCGATTCAGCAATTTTGTTTCTGTCAACTTCGTTGAGTTTGCTGAGCGATGGGGAATAGATAGCCAAAACATTTGTTCTTGGCATTTCAACAGTTTTGTTGTCAAGGTAGGTCTTAACTGTTTTTGGAACTTCAACTGAGCCAAGTTTGTTTTGAACGCTGATATATTCGCCATTTTCGTCTTTATACATTTCTTGCGTGAAGAGGGTCTCGTTTGTTGAAACAATACCTGCAACAACGCCCGATGTGCAATTATCGAGTTTCGACCAGCCATATGGTGTGTATGGGATGTTTTTGAGCGCTTTTTCGCTATTCACTTCGCTGGTTGTTATTGAGTTGAAGTAGCCATTTTCAATCTTGCTTGCTGGCTCAATTGAGGTTGGAGCAAGGTCGAAACGATAGCTTGAAGATTGGTTGCGATATGTGTCGCTGGTGATGTTTTCAAAGCGGATGTTATCAATATATATTGTGCTTTCAGTGTCGGCAAGGATAACGAGTTGCATATACCAGTCATAGAAGCAGTTGCCTTGAACATAGAAAACAACTTCCTTCCAATTGTTCGTGATTTCAGCCTCGTCGGTGAACGCGTCAATCGACTGCGACTTCACTTGCATCTTACCTTTCTCGCCAGAGTCGCCGGTGATGAGGTTTGAGGTGAGTTTGATAACGGCCTTTGCGTCCTTGTCGTCAGCCTTAATAAATATTGATAGTCTATAATAACCAAATTGTTTAACAATGATAGGGGCGGAGATGAGCCCAAGCTGGTGCATTTCACTCTTGTTTTCAAGCTTCAAAATCTTGTTGTCGGCATTGAAAGAACTGAATCCGTCTTTCTTGACTGGCTTGCCGTCCTCTTCCTTAACATTGCCGTCCTCGTCAAGGTCGTCAACTTGGAAAGTCTTTGCCTCTTCAACAACTTCCATATTGAAGTAGTCACGATAGGCTCTTTTGAGTTGGTCGATTTGCTCGTTTGCCATGTCTTCGGTGCCGTTGTCGTCGGTGTAGCGGCTAACGAACTTCTCGAAAGCTTGAACATCCTCGCCATTGTAGTCTTTGTTGTAGTGGCTGGCAAGAGAGGTGTAGCCTTCGTCTTTATACATTTTGCTGAGAACGTCTGCCTCAGGGTCGAAATCTTGGAAACTTGGTTTGAGAGCTGCGATTGCGATGTCGTCTCTCATGCTGACAGTCTCAAAAACGGCATTTTCAGGTCTGTCTTCTGCTTTTTCGCCAGTGATGGTCTTTGTGTTATAGTCAGTTTGAGAAATGGTGTTAACGCAAAGGTTATCAAGGAAAATTGAGCCGTTTACGGTTGAAGCATCACCGTCGGTGAGTTTGTCTTTGCTTCCAAAGTAGAGAGTGAGGTAAACGCTTGAAGAAGAGTTGCTGTCTGCCTCGAAGAAGAGGTAATACTTAACCCATTTGCCGTTTGTGTCGGCAATCTTCACTTCGGCATCATAAGTTGTTCCTTTGTTAACAACGAAGGTTGCGGTTGTGCCCTTTGTTGTCCAAACCCAGAACGAGAAAACATAGAAGCTGTTTGCGCGAAGGGTGATAGATGAGGTTGTGCGATAGCCATAGTAGGCGAAAGCGTTCTCTTCTTGCTCAACAACTCTTTTGTTGTATGTTCCGGTGTCCTCGATTTGGTCGTAGGCTTCGCTTGAACCTGAGATTTCGTCCTTTGTATAGACTCTGTCTTCGAAGATGAAGTTGTCGTCTTCGTCTTTCTTATAATCTTTTGAGCCGTCTCCGTTGAGGGTGTAGGTTTTCTTTTTGTAGGTCTTTGTTTCGGCTTCAGGGTCAACAGCCACGAAATCGTTCATATCTTGGCCTTCAACTTCGCTTGCCGAATAGATTCGGTCTTCATAAACGAAGTTGCCGTTGTTATCTTTCTTATAAAGCACGTTGCCGTCCTTGTCTTTCTTGTCGGCGGTTATCTTTGTTGGTGCTTCCTTTGCTTGGAGGGTCATTGCAAAATTATCAATCTCACTTGATTTACCCTCAGGAATTGGAACAACGTCGCCATTATACTTTGTTGATGGGCGCGTCAAATCGCTGTCAACCTTTGTCAGGTCGAAGCTGACGGTTGAAGTGTTGAACGCGGTCATGAGTGCGCTGCCGCTGGTTGCGTTTGTTCTTCTGTCCCAACCAGAGGTTGTTGTGAACTCATATGGGCTGACAGTCTCAGTTGCTTTATATTCCGCGTGCGCCATGTTTCGAATTGAGTTTATTGCACCATAAGCGAGCGAAAAATTCGAGCTCAGCAAAAGCGCAACAACAACTAGCGCCACGCACAAGAAGTTTTTTATTTTGGTTCTTAGAATTTTTGTTTTCATTATGCTCTCCCCAAATATTAGTAGTTAACTTTTATATTTTAATATACATGCGTCAAAATTGCAATTCTTTTTGAGATTTTTTTACATTATTTTATCACGACGCGCAAATAATAAAACTATGAAAACGTGGGTTAAAGTTGTTTTGTTGTTGCTGGTTGGCGTTTTTGTTGGATTTGTCAACGGATTTCTCGGTGCGGGCGGGGGTATGCTTTTGGTTCCTTGCATCATCCCCATACTTAATATTGAGCCAAAAAAAGCGCACGCAACCGCAATACTCATAATTTTGCCCATTTGCATTGTGAGTGGAATCATTTTTGCGCTCAAAGGCGCGTTTGATTTTGATGTGTTTCTGCCATGCCTCATTGGAACAATCGCGGGCGGCGTGCTTGGAACCTTCATTCTCGGCAAGCTCAAAAACAACATCATCACGTCAATTTTCAGCATTGTTATGATTGCTGCGGGCGTTGTTATGATTGTGAAGGCGGTTGTTTGATGGACTTTGTTTACTTTCTGCTCATTGCAACAATATCTGGCGTTTTCGCCGGAATGGGAATGGGCGGCGGAACCTTTTTGATACCGCTGCTTTCCATATTCATGCTCGTGAAGCCAAGCGTTTGCCAATGCATAAATTTGCTCGTGTTCATTCCAATGGCGGTTATAACAATCATCATTTACGCCAGGCAGCACCTCATCGACTTCAAGTTCTCATGGATTGTGTCGCTGCCGGCGTGCGCTATCTCAGCGGTGGGGGCGCTGGTGTCGGTCAACCTCTCGGGGATGGTGATAAAGATTGTATTCGGCGCGTTTATTGCGCTGATTGGAGTTGTGCAGATTGTTATTCTCATTATAAAAGCTGCGAAAAACAAGAAAAAGGCAAAATAGAAATTTTGGGGATAGGGGGTATTCGCCTCCTATTTTTCTTTTGAGCGAAAATTGATTTTAAGTTTTTGATTTATGGGCGTCAAATTAGTTTACTTTGATAGGGCAATTTGTTAAAATATTAATAAAAAAGGAAGAAAGCATGGATCAAAGGGGCGTAAAAACTCGAAAGAGAAATCTCATAAAGAAGGGTAGTGGGCTTTTTGAACTCAGGCCACCTGAATATTTTTCTGTTCCTCTTTTGGCGGCAGATGGCGATATGCCTGTGAGGGCTGTCAATGTTGGCGAAAAAGTTTGCGAAGGGTCTTTGATTGCAAAACCAAGCGGGCGCTATGGCTCGTTTGTTTATAGCCCTTGCTCGGGAAAGGTTGTTGGAATTGTTAGAAAACTCAACGCAAACGGCAATGAGTGCGAACACGTTGTTATTGAGCGTGACCTTGAAAACGAAAAGGAACTCATGAGCCCGCTCGACGCTTTGGAACAAACCCCCGAACAACTCCTCAAAAGGCTCTATATGAGCGGCATGACTGACAATTTCATGCCATATGAACCAGCCTACAAAAAATATTTGCTCAAATGCAACATCAAAACCCTCATCATAAACTGCACGGAGGATGACCCATATCAATCGTGCGACAGTGCGATGATTGAAACGCTCACAAGCGAAGTGGTGGAGGGGGCAAGGCTTCTCAAAAAACTATGCAAAGCCGACCAAATCGTTTTCATTTTCACACTGGCAAACATGAGTGCGGAAACGTCGCTAAGGAACCACATCAAAAAACTTGGCGACAAGACTATCAAAATAAAAACCTATTCGAATGTGTATCCGCTCCACAACAGCCGCCTCATAGCCTACTACGAAACAGGGAAGATGGTTGTTCGTGGTGCAAGAACTGCGCAAATTGGCGTTATTGTTGAGAGCGTTTCAAACTGCCTCGACTTCTATAATGCCGTGATGAAAGGTATTCCTTGCACGCAGAGGGCAGTCTCTGTCACGGGCAAGAACACCCTTCGAAAAGCGAACTATTTCATCAAGAACGGAACGCCAATCAGCCATGTTCTCAAACTGGTTGGAACCAAAAAAGAATATGACGATAATATGCTCATTTATGGGGGTATTATGTCTGGCATAGCACAGGAAACACTCGATATTTCCGTGGGGTTAGGTGCGTCTGTCATAATATTCACGGATAGTGGCGACTATGAAAAAGACAACGAAACTCCATGCATAAATTGCGGCAGATGTTTGCGTGCTTGCCCAGTGAGGCTCAATGTTAAAAGGCTCGACGATGCGATCACTTTGAGGCGTTTTGACATGGCAAAAAAACTTGGCGTTGACGCCTGCATTGATTGCGGAGCGTGCAGCTATGTTTGCCCAGCGAAGAGGTTCTTGGCGCAAAGAATGTCGTTTGCAAAAGATATTGTTGACGGCAAGGTTGGAAAGAAGCCAACATCCAGCAACTATATATTGATAGAGGGCGAGGACCTCACAAGGCAGGGCGTTGAGTTTGAAACCGACACCAAGAAAATCAATGAAACTCAGTCGAGTGCTCTTCCTGAAATTGACGAGATGCTCAAAGTTTTGAACGAAAAAACAAAGCAAGAAGAGGAAGAACAAGCGCGCAAAAACCAAGAAATGCAAGCAAAATTGGCGAAAAAAGACGCGAAGAAAAATGATGAGGGAGGCAAAAAATGAATAGTAAACTTGTAGTCACCCCAGCTCCTCATGTAACCAAGCCGTTTTCAACCAATATGCTGATGTTTGCGGTGGTGATCGCGCTCATGCCAACGGCGATCTCGGGCGTTATAAACTTTGGAACAAATGCACTTTGGATGATTATTATTAGCGTTGGTTGCTCATTTGTGTTCGACCTGTTGTTCAGGTTTATGGTAACCAAAAAATTCAATATTGTTGACCTTTCAAGTTTGGTAACGGGCCTCATGGTTGCGCTTGTTTTGCCAGCGAAGGCTCCGCTATATTTTGCTGTTATCGGCTCATTCTTGGCAATTGTTATTTTCAAGGGCTGCTTTGGTGGGCTTGGAAGAAATATTCTCAACCCAACCGCGGCGGCAAGAGTTGTTCTTGGGCTGATGTTCTCATCGCTCACACTCTCGCTCTTCTCGGGCGGGGGAAACATGGCAGATGTTGGTTCTCCGCTTTCATATTTCATGCTTGGCGACTATTCGTCAATAACTCTCAGGTCGCTTTTCTTTGGAACTGCGCCAGGGGCTATTGGAACGGCAAGCATCTTCTGCATACTCATTGCTGGCGTTCTTTTAATGTTGTTTTCAATCACCAACTTCGTGATGCCAGTTTGCGCGCTTGCAACATTTATTCTCACAGTTTGGCTTGGTAAAGGCTCAATTGCAATCATTCCATTCCTGTTTTCAGGCGGGTTCCTTTTTGTTGCCTTCTTCATGTTGACCGACCCTGTTTCGAGCCCACTGACCATGTGGGGCAAGCTCTTCTATGGCCTGATATTCGGCGCGCTTGCGGGGCTGTTTAGGGTATATTTTGTGATGGGCGAAACGGGCGTGTTTGTTGCGCTGATTATTTGCAACATCTTGGCGCCACTGCTCGACAAGATTTTCCAGCCACATCCAATCGGGATAAGGAGGGCGTGATATGGAAAGAAATGCTCCTGTTAATTCAGTCTATTTGATAGCGCTTGCCGTCAGCTCACTTATTTTGGTTATCGACGGCGTTATCAGCGCGCTGATCTTTGGCATTGTTGTGCTTGCTTCATTTTTGATAAGCGTTTGCGTTGTTTCCATGGTTGAGAAAATCGCCGACAAACACATTAGATTTCTGCTGTTTGCGTTGGTGTCGGCGTCAATAATCACCATTTTGAAAGTCACTTGCAGCTATATTGGAGTGAAAGAGATCGTTTTGGCGGGCGAGAGGCTCGAACTTGCGATTCTTCCATGCCTGCTTTTGGCGATTGTTCCAATCTATTTCGAGCAGAAGTTCGAAGCAAAAGAGTTTTTCAAAAACTCAATCTTGATTGCTGCAACAACCCTTCTGTTGATTTTGCTTCTTGGGCTCTTTGTTGATGTGCTGGGCAATGGTGCTTTCTTTGGAATTGATATAAAGGGCTTCGATGGCCTGGAATTTTTCACAATGCCATATGGTCAGCTCATGGTTATTGCGTCGCTTTCGGTGCTTTTCAATATGGTGCGAAGAGCGTATATCAAGAAAACACGCAGATTCAATATGCTTGTTGAGAAATACAAGATTCAAATTCGTGAAATCCGCGACACTCAAATAAGAGTTCGTGCAGGCGAAAGGGGGGAGTATAATGAATGAGTTTGCTGTGATAGCGATTGCTTCCATACTTTCATCAAATATTATCGCGTGCGTGGGCGTGGGCGCGAGCGGATTGCAATCGGAGAAACGCAACTTTCTGTTTATGCTGGCAAGCTCTCTAGCCCTCATTGTTTCAACAATCATTTCGGGGCTTGTTTGCTGGGCGATATACAAGTATCTTTTGATGCGCGTTGGCGCTGAGTATTTGAAGCTCTATTTGGTTGTTTTGATGTCGGTCATCATGACCTTCATTTCAAGGTGGGTGCTGAAAGTTGCAACAAGGGAGATATTCTTCTTGTTTGAGGTCAGCTATTCGCTTCCAATCCAAACGGCTATCAATGTTGGCATTTTGCTGATTGTTGATATGTCGCGCACCTTCCTCAACACCATGTTTGAGCTCAGCATGTTCTGCGTTGGATTTTTGCTTGTTCAGTTTATCTTCTATGCAATGCACGAGAAGCTCGACAATGGCTATGTTCTCAAACCTGCAAGGAATGTGCCTGTCACATTGTTCATGCTCTCGATTGTTGGCATGATACTCTATGTTATTCAAACGATTTTCTAGGAGGAAACTATGTTAATTGCTATTTTGCTCGTTATTGGTTTGTTGGTGATATCGGTGGCGGTTATCGCCCTGCTTTGCTATATCGCAAAAAGACGCCGTAACCTTTCAACCGAGGCGGAATATGTGAGAAAGAACCTCCCGGGAATAGACTGCGGAATGTGCGGCGAGAAAAACTGCGTTGAGCTCGCAAAGAAAATCGTTGAGGGCTCCAAAAAACCTGAGGAATGTAAGCTCATAAAACCCGAGATTGCAAGCAGAATCCGTCAAAATATCAAGCAAAAAGAAGTCCAAACCGCAAAACTGGTTGCGCTCGTTAAGTGTAAGGGCGGCAAGCACGCGGAAGATAAATATATTTATAGCGGCGCCGACAACTGCGCCATTCAAGAGAAGCTGCATTCGGGCTGCAAGGCGTGCAAGTTCGCATGCCTCGGCTGCGGCGACTGCGTGAAAGCGTGCAGATATAAAGCCATCCACATCAACGATAGGGGAACGGCTGAGGTTGAAAGGGCAAAGTGTACTGGCTGCGGCGCGTGCGTTGCGTCCTGCCCAAACGGACTCATTTCAATGAACAAACTTGAACTCTCGGTTGGCGTTATTTGCAATAACCAATCAAGCGAGCCCGGTATTGAAAAGAAGTGCTCAGTTGGTTGCACGCATTGCGGCAATTGCATA
>CANQQH010000008.1 GCA_947625955.1 uncultured Clostridia bacterium
CCAATATACTTCTCAAACGACTGGTCAATCCCACCCGGAACTTTGCGATACCTGTCATAGTTATCAATAGACAAAATATATCTCACTTTCTTTCCAAGTTTTTTGAGTGCACACGCAACCAAGAAAGGTGTTACAATTTCACGGAAATTTCCAATATGAATAAATCCCGAAGGGCTAACGCCAGAAGCCACCGTGTATACTTTTTCGTTCGGTCTTTCTTCAACTATTCTTTTTGCAAATTCATCTGCCCACATTTTAATTTTTACTCCCAATTTGTAGTTTTTTGTGCTTTTTAACGGATTTTATACAAATCAAATTTCAAAATTGAAAATTGTTATTTGCCAGTTTCAAACACTGATACCATTTTACTATATCTTTGTGATTAAGTCAAGCAAAAAAGAAAAAGCCCGCCCCAGAGTGGGTGGACTTGAATAGCAAATAATGGCTCTAATTTTCCTCATAATAATAGGAATAATCAATGCCTTTCATGAATAGTTCTCGGTCGCCAATTTGGTCGGTCAATGCACCTTTGATAAGCTCAAAAATATTCGACGCGTCAACTGGACTTTTTCGCATGGCTTCAAGATAGGTGTGCTTGTCAATCTGGCTCCAATCAACGCATCTTTGCAAATTTTTCTTTAAGATGAGGTCGAGCCAAATACGCATGCTGCGCCCGTCACCTTCCATGAATGGGTGCGCGATGTTCATTTCAACATATTTTTTGACAATATCGTCAAGCGTTTTCTCAGGCATTTTCTCAATGCGCGCAAGATTCTCTTTCAAATACATTGATGGTGCGAACGCAAAGCCGCCTTTGGCAATATTCATGCCACGAATCTGCCCTGCAAAATCAAATAGTCCACCGAAGATATAGGCGTGAATCTGTTGCAATCCCCTGAACGTCCCGACTTCGATTTTGTCAATCATTCCACTTTCAAACAATTCATAAGCTTTTTGTTTGCTTTTCTCATCAATGGTACTACCCATACCAGAAAGCCAACGGACAAAGTTTTCGCGATTCTTGGCTGGAATGAGTGCTACAATTGTATTTACCCCACTTGCTTCTATAACATCAGTGAGATAAGATTTTCCATCTCGTGCTGCAAGTTTCAGTTGTCGACAAATTGTCGACAACTGATTATGGCGACGCTTCAATGCGTTCCAATAAGAGCGTGGATTTTTGCTCTTCGTGAGAGCCTCTGCGATATCAACAGCACAAAACCACCATTTGGAATCCTCGTCGTCCCAAATGGCTCTTATCGGTATATCTTCAAAAAATCGAATAGATGCTTTAATCATATCAACTAATATTATTATATTGTTAAAGCAAATCAATGTCAAGTTTCACTAGGTCGAAACAAACATAATTTGCTTTGGCTTCCAAATAGGTTTATTTTGCATAAAAAAGCGGCTGGTTAGCCGCCAAACCGCTTGATTTAGTCATACATCCACCCCAAGGTGCATTTTGTTTTTTCACGAAATAACATAGATTGTTTCGCCGTTTTCTTCGATCATGCCGAGGTTTTCCCTCGCCTCTTGCTCTATGTAGGAATCGCTGCTTCTTTTCTTGATTCCCTCGCGAAGTTCAGCTTCGGTGACGCTCAGCTCTGCAATCTTTCTGTCAAGTTCGGTATCCTTTTTCGAAAGAGTGCCAAGCCTCACATATTGATAAATAACAATGCACAGCAAAACAAACAGAAGTGTTGTTGCCAAAACCGTGATAAGTTTAACTAACGATTGAAGTTTTGTTTGCGTCATCCTTTTTTCTCCTCTTTCGTCTAAGTTTATTATATACCTTTATTATGAAACTAGCAAATATATTTTTGACAAAAATCATTTCAAAAACAATTCCAAATCCAAAAGCCACCAGTTCAAAAAACGCAAATTCACCATTATTTAGTGTGAAAATCGTTAAAATAAACACAAGTCCCGCAACAAAACACCAAACAATGTCCATGACGAAGCCGGCGATAAAATTGTTTTTTGTCAGTTTTCTAACACCATCGAAGATGCTTTTAAGAAGCCCGGCCGCAAGGCCCATTGCGATGAGACAAGCAAACGTAACAATTTCCACTATTTGAACACCCTTTTGAAGAAGCCCTTTGATGAACTTTCAAAATATTTGAGTGCATCGATCTGCCCATCAACAACCAAAACACCTTCTTCAAGGTTGAGTTTTGTGACCCTGAGACTCGACCCATTTATTGAAAGGTTGCCAAGCGTTGTTTTTATAACCACGCACTTGTCAATCTGGCTCACCACTTCGCTGATGCCTGTTATCATAATTCGCTTTCTGTTTTCAAGCGTTATGCTGCTTGTTTTGTTCTCTGCCATTTTTCACCTCAGTTATAAAATACTAAGGCACCGCCGAATTTATGACAGCATGAAATCATTTGATTGCAAAAATTTTTTGAGGTTGGTATTGCGCTTCACCATATAGTCATTTTTGATCATGTGATAGATATTCCCCTTCTTGCCAATCAAAACAACCATTTTCTTCGCGCGCGTCACGGCCGTGTAGAGCAAGTTTTTGTTGAAAAGCATTGGGTTTCCGCCAAGAATAGGAATGATAACAACATCGAACTCGCTGCCCTGACTTTTGTGGATGGTGATTGCGTAGGCGTGAACAAGGTCTTCAAGCTCAACAATAGAGTAGCCAGCGCGCCTGCCGTCGTCAAAGCTGACATACACCTCGCCACTCTGCGTGTTTATTTGGTCGATATAGCCCATGTCGCCATTGAAAACACCCTGCCCACCAACAATCACGCCGTTTTCGAATTTTATCCATTCTTGCTCGTAGTTATTGGCAGTTTGCATAACTTTGTCACCAACGCGGAACACGGTTTTGTGAAGTTCCAGCTCCGCCTTGTCGGGGCTCTTTGGGTTGAGGCGTTCACGCAAAATGATGTTGAGATTGTTTGTTCCCGTGTCGCCGGCCTTCATGGGCGTTATCACCTGGATGTTCTCGCTCTTGATGTCCTCACGATATGACGGAATACGCTTTGCAACCATTTCAACAATCTCGCTCGCCACCATTGGCGGAACGAAGGTTGCGCTATAAAAGAAGTCGTCGCTTTTTTCGCTGAGGTCTGGCATCTCGCCCTGGTTTATGAGGTGCGCATTGATGATTATCTTGCTGTTCTCTTCCTGCCTGAAAATTTGAGTGAGCGTGAGCGTGTTAATCTCGCCCGATTCAATGATGTCGCCAAGCACATTTCCTGCGCCAACGCTCATCAGTTGGTCTTTGTCGCCAACCAAGATGAGTTTCGTTCCAAGTTTGAGTGCCTTCAAGAGCGCGTTCATGACATACACATCAATCATACTGACTTCGTCAACAATAACAACATCGCTGTCGAGCGGATTGTTCTCATTGATTGTGAAGGTGAGCCTGCCGTTTGAGTAGCCCATGTCTAGCCCGCGATGAATTGTTGACGCCGGGCGCTTGGTTTGCTCTTCCATGCGTTTCGCCGCCCTGCCTGTTGGAGCAAAAAGCGTGATTTTTTGCCCATGATTTTCCAAAATGCTGATGATGGCTTTTATGATTGTTGTCTTTCCAGTTCCAGGGCCACCGGTGATAACCGAAACGCCCTCGCGGCACGCACTCTCAATTGCACGCTTTTGGCTCTCGTGCAGAGAAAAGTTGTTGATTCTTTCAAACTCGCTGATCTCGGCTTTGAAATCATAGCCAAGTTCTGCTGCCGAGCCGAGCAAAAGTTTGAGCTTCGACGCGATATATTTTTCCATGTTATAGAGCTTGGTGATTGAAACCGCAGGCTCGTTATCAAGAAGCGTACTTTTCACTTTGCCTTCGATTTCAAGTTCGCTGAGTTCCCGCCTGATTTCGCCGTCATACTCGCTTGCCAGTTCCAAAATTCCAAGCGTGCTTTCGCAAAGTTTGTCAACCAAAATGAGAGTTGAACCCTGCTTCTCGGCATACTCGCTCAGGCAATATAAAATTCCCGCGCGAATACGAAAGTCGCTGTCGTTTTCAATTCCCATTTTTGCGGCAATTTTATCTGCCGTTTTGAACCCAACGCCCTCGACATCCTCAATGAGTTGATATGGATTTTTTTGCAGAACCAGTTGCGTTTTCTCTTTGTATGCCTCATAGATTTTCACCGCCAAATTGATGGAAATCTCGTATTTTTGCAAAAACATGACTGCATTTTGCATTTTTTTGATATCTTGATAGCACTGGAAAATTTCAAGTGCTTTTCGCTCGCTGACCCCTTTCACTTCTTTGAGGCGCGACGGATTGTTCTCGATGATGTTTAGCGTTTGCTCCTTGAATTGCGAAACAATATTCGTTGCCGTCACCTTGCCAACGCCCGTGATAAGCCCTGACGACAGATATTTTATGATGCTGTCGCACGAAGTTGGCTCTTTGATTTCAATACTTTTCGCGGCAAACTGCTTGCCATAGCGCGGATTTATCTCAAACTCGCCTTCCAAAACAACGTCCTCGCCCACGCCAACAACAGGAAACTTGCCGGTTGCAATTGTGGAAATCATGCCGTCTTTCACTTCCAAAATTGTGTAGCCAGTTTCTTTGTTTCTAAAAATCACATCTTCAATTGTGCCGCTTATTTTCATGATAATAATATACTTTATTTTTTTCTCAAAGTCAAACAAGCGTTTGCATAATATTTGATTTGGGCGCAAATACTAAAAATATGAAAAAAATGTTGAGTTATTTATGCTTTTTGCTGGTGTTTTTGCCAAATTTTGCGCTTTTTCCATCAAATGTTGTCTATGCGAAAAGTGACGCTAAAATGGTTATTATCATCGACGACTTCGGCAGCTGGGACCAAAGCGGAGTGGAGACCATGCTCTCTATTGACGCGCCGCTCACCTGCGCCGTTATGCCATGCGTTGACAACACCGAGAAAAATGTTGAAGATATTAAAAAGGCAAACAAAGAAGTTATTCTCCACATGCCAATGGAGGCGTTCGTTCGCTTGCCGCTAAACTGGTATGGCGAGTTTTTCATTGGAAACTACGATAGCAAAGACGCCGTTTTCCAAAAACTCGACAGGGCGCTTGAAAGCGTTAAAGGCGCAACAGGCTTCAACATCCATATTGGCTCGGGCGTTTGCCAAAATCGCGAAGTCGTTGGCTATATCTATGACTACGCAAAGGCGCACTCGCTCACCTTTGTTGACAGCCGAACACACATAAACACCGTTTGCGAGCAAGTTGCCGCCGAAAAGGGCTTGCCATATTTTGGCAGAGATGAATTTCTCGAACCCGAGGGCAACAAAAGCTACGAAGGGGTGAAAAGTCATCTTCTAAACGCCGCAAAAATTGCAAAAGAAAAAGGCGTTTCAATCGCCATTGGTCATGTTGGGTCCCACGGCGGCGAGAACACCGCCCGTGCAATCAAAGACACAATTGGTGAGATTCGCAAAATGGGTGTTGAAATCGTTCCGCTTTCAAGCCTCAAATAAAATAAAGGCGTTCCCTTATTCGGGTTCGCCTTTTCCGTTGTTTTTTATGATTTGAATATAGTCTTTATAGTTGCCATCGGGTTTGAGCCCGTGGGTATCCGTCCTGAACGGCACAATGTCGGGATACTTTCTAATGATATCGTTGAAAGCCCCATCCCACCATTTCAGCCACGCAACAACATCAATTGTGTAGCCATCGAAATTTTTTGAAGGCTCAGGCACTTTCACGCCAAACTGCGCAAGCTTTTGAATCAGGTAGGCAACTTTATATTTGACCGCGTTGATTTCTTCGTCAAGTTCGGGCACGTTTTCTTTCTTGCGAATTTTTTCAAGTTCATGCCTAGCCTTCATGAGGGCCTTTATTGCTATATAGAGTTCAAACTCGCTCATGATGTCAATTCTTTTGAGTTCGTTGTCGGCAAAGTAGGAAGTGTTTTTGCCATACATCAAATTTTTCTCAAATGCGTCCAAATCAAACCCAGGAAGATACACTTCAAGTCCGCTCAAATCGTCGCCCGCCTTGATGCTTTTTGCGAGCACTTCGCTCAGCATCCTTTCGGGGTCTATATAGTTCCAGCACAAGACCTTTGTTCCAGTGACCGAAGTGTAGCTGAGCATTGGTCCCATGATATCTTTTCTCGCGGTTGCGTCTTTATACCACATCACCGGCGAGATGATATTTTTGAGCCTGTCATAGTCCTCGTCAACCCCATTTAAGATGAGCATCATGCTTTTTCCGTGGTCGTAGTCGAGGCGAAACTCGGAGAAATTGAAGAAGCCGCTGATCGAATGGTTGTCCATTTTGAACACACCAAACGGATACCCGCCCGACATCTTGTCGATGTAGTTGGCGAGGTCCTCAACATTTTGAATGTTCAAATGCTCCTCAATAACACTCAATTATTCGTCTCCTCCCGGCTGATTGAAAATTTTATCAAGCAGCTTTGCAAAGCCGCTGTTTGTGTCGTCTTCACCCTTCGAAATGTTCGCAATGTCCGATAGAGATTGCTCTTTCCTTTCTTTTATAACGGTTGGCAAAATGTCTTTGAAAGTTCCCTTTGGCCTATAAATCACCTTGCCCTGTTTTGGCTGAAAAACATTGTCGAGAAGTTCAGGGTGGTCATCAACGATGTCGTCGTAGGATTCTTCCCACCACCTGAACCAAGCCTCTGCCTCTGGCGAAAATCCTTCATATTCCTCAGTTGGCTCGCCCGGGTCAACGCCAAAGCGCCTGAGCGTCTGCACAATGTAGGCCACTTGGAAATCAATATTGTCAATCTGTTCGTCAACATTGACTCTTAGCAAATTCGCAGCGTCAATAATTTCGCGTTCTTTGTCCATATATGATTTGATGAGGCAAAAGATATCAAACTCATTAAAGTTTTCAATCTCGTCTAGCGCCTCTTGGTCGAACACACCGGTGTAGGCGCCATAGCGCATGTCCTCTTCAAAATCCTCAATCTTATAGTTCTTATAAAGCAATTCGATTTCATCGATAGCGCCGGTTTTGTAGTATTCAAAAGCCAACTTTTTCAAAGCCTCAAGTGGCTTCTCATACTCCCACTCGCAGAAGGCAATATCGTTTGATTTATATTTTGCAATAGGACCAATATGGTCGTCCTTGCAACTCTTGTCTTTATACCACATAACAGGAGTCAAAACTCTTTTCAGCACTTCAAGCTCTTCGTCGCAATCCACATCGGTTTTCAAAATGAGCCTTTTGCCCCTCTCGTAGTAGATTTCAAACCTGGTGTCGCCGAAATAGCCATCGAGCATGTTTTCCTCGTCAAGTTCGTCGCACTCGAAGTCATAGGTAGCAAAATAGTTTTCCAAATACTCCTTCAAATCTCTTACATTTTTAATTCTCATGTGAGAATTGATGATTTGCGGATTGTTTCTTTGTTCCATATTTCTTACCTCACGCAATCATTATATAACCAATTTCTTGTTTTTTCAATACCCAGCCCAAAAATTACCTCATTTTTG
The DNA here is from genome assembly GCA_947625955.1 of uncultured Clostridia bacterium. Lineage (GTDB taxonomy): Bacteria > Bacillota > Clostridia > Christensenellales > UBA1242 > UMGS2069. The sequence goes on from CANQQH010000008.1 coordinate 7,434, forward strand.
CGTTTTTTATGCGTTTTTATGTGATTTTTTGGTGAAATTTGCGTTTTTCGAAAAACGAATATTCGTGCAGCTCAAATAGTATAATTTTTCGAGGGCAACCTATGGCAATATATAATGAACAGATAGAAAACATTTTTTCGCGCCTCGGCTCACCCAATGGGCTGAGTGATGAAGAGGCAAAAACCTCTCGCGAAAAGTATGGTTCAAACACTCTTGAAAAAGGCAAGAAGATTTCGCTTCTCTCTCGTTTTTTCGCGCAGTTTAAGAATCTCATGGTCATTGTGCTTCTAATCAGCGCGCTTGTTTCCTCTATCATTTCAATTCTAACAAAACAATATAGCGACCTTTTTGAAGGTGGGCTGATTTTTATCATTGTCATTCTCAACGCAATCATTGGCGTTGTTCAGGAAAAACGCGCCGACGACGCCATTGCTCTTCTCAACAAGCAGACTGAGCCCTTCACAAAGGTGTATCGCAACAACGCTCTCACCAAAATTCCAAGCGAGGATATCGTTGTTGGCGACCGAATTGTTCTTCGCGCTGGCGACTTTGTTCCTGCCGACGCGAGGCTGATTTTTTCAAACAACCTCAAATGCGACGAGAGTACGCTCACTGGCGAGAGTCAGGCGGTTTTCAAACATGCAAACGCTTCGCTTAACGACGGCACTCCCCTCGCCGAGCAAGAAACCATGTGTTTTTCAGGAACAACCTGCACCTTTGGAAACGCAGAAGCAGTGGTTGTGCGAGTTGGGAAGCAAACGGAAATTGGCAAGATTGCCGGCATGCTCAAAAACCAAGTGAAGGAAAAGACCCCTCTTGAAAAGAACATTGACAAAATCGGCAAGTTCATCACCTATGGCGTTTTGGCTATTGTTGCCGTTGTGTTTATTATCGAACTCATTTTTTCAAAAGAAATTGGTTTTTTGGACGCCTTTTTGATAGCTATTGCGCTTGCAGTTGCAGCAATTCCCGAGAGCCTGCCCGCCGTTATCACCATAGTCATGGCGCTTGGCGTGGAGCGGCTCGCAAAGGAAGGCGCGATTGTGAAAACGCTCAGCAGCGTTGAAACTCTCGGCTGCTGCTCAGTTATCTGCTCAGACAAAACCGGAACGCTCACGCAAAATAAAATGACGGTAAAACACATTTTTTATAGCGGAAAAATCGTGAAGGATTTCTCGCGAGAAGACCTCGATTTAGTTTTTCAATGCGCCTCGCTTTGCAACAACGCCCAAATCGACAAAGACGGCAAAATCATTGGCGATGCAACCGAAACCTCTCTCCTTTCACTTGCAAAGAAACACTACAAACACTTTGACGAAGTCAAAAACTATAAGCGCATTTGTGAAATCCCCTTCGACTCGTCAAGAAAAATAATGAGCACGGTTAACAAAACCAAAGACGGCAACATCCTTTTCTCAAAAGGTGCCTATGACTATCTCATCAAAAAGTGCAATCGCATCTATTATAACGGTGAAATTCTGCCTCTTCAAGAGGAAAATATCAAACAAATTGAAAAAGCCATCAAAACATTTTGCGAAAACGCCGAGCGTGTTTTGGCTCTCACTTTCAAGCCTAGTGCAACCCCAAACGAAACTGAAACCGACCTCGTGTTTCTCGGGCTTGTTGGCATGATAGACCCACCAAGAAAGGAAGCAAAGGAGTCGATTGCAAAGTGCTTCAAGGCCGGGCTCAAACCTGTTATGATAACTGGCGACCACCCCGACACCGCCTTTGCAATCGCAAAAGAGCTGGGGCTCGCAAAACACAAAAAAGAAGTCATGACAGGCAGCGAACTCGACAAACTCTCGGTGAAAGAACTCACCAAAAACATTGAGAAATATTCGGTTTTCGCGCGCGTTACCCCAGAGCATAAAGTCAAGATTGTTGAAGCCTACAAAAAAATTGGAAAAATCGTTGCCATGACCGGCGACGGAGTAAACGATGCACCAAGCATTTCGCGAGCCGACATTGGAACGTGCATGGGAATAAGCGGCACGGATGTTACAAAGAGTGTTGCCGACCTCATCATCACCGACGACAATTTCTCAACCATTGTTGTTGCAATCCGCCAAGGGCGAACAATCTATTCGAACATTCAAAAAATCCTACTCTTCTTGATGAGCACCAACGCTGTTGAAGTGCTTGGCATATTCGTTGCAACTCTCATCATGCGCGACAGCATTTTCCTGCTCCCATCGCAAATTCTCTTCATCAACCTTGTGACCGACAGCTTCCCTGCCTTTGCACTTGGACTCGAAAAGCCCGAGAAAAACATCATGGAAAAGCCCCCGCGCGACCCAAAAGCGACGATATTCTCTGGCAAAACAGGAACAAGCATCCTCTATCAGTCCTTTGTTCAAACCCTGCTTGTGCTCATTGTGTTCGTTGTTGCGGTCAATAAGTGGGGCAACGCCGTTGCCAGCACAATGGTTTTTCTCATCATCTGTCTGATGCAGATAATCCACGCAATAAATTGCAAAACGAACGAGAGCATTTTCACAATAAATATCTTCTCAAACCTCAGTTTTAACCTTAGCTTCATTGGACTTTTTGCGCTCATCATGGTTGTTGCTTTCGTTCCCGTGCTCAACTTTGCATTCTCAATTGTTCCCCTCAACCTTGTTCAATGGCTCATCGTTGCGCTTTGCAGCATAAGCATCATCCCGCTCGTTGAAATCTGCAAATTGTTTGTCAACTCCTACTATAAACGCAAAAAACTCTAAGAAAAAATCCTCGTTTTCAAAACGGGGATTTTTATTTTTTTGTTTTTCATTTGTATAAAACCAATCAAAATTAACAAAATTTTGCAAATAAATTTTTATTTTTTATAATTGTTTCAAAAGTGTTTTGATTTTGTCGGCACTATTGATAAGAGGTGAAAGGCTTCCGCCGTTGTTGAGAGTGTTGATAAGAAGCGCCAAATATTTGCAGATATCAACAACTTTCAGCCAAGGTTTTTGTTTGATTTCTTCTGGAATATAGCTGGCGTTGGTTGTGTAAACTCTCTTTATGATTCCTTCTTCAAAGAGCTTATCAAACTTTTCTGTGCCCTCTGTGAAAAACGCAAATGTTGCAATGATATACATATTTTTTGCACCGCGTTTTTTGAGTTCTGCGCAAACATCAAGTATGCTTTCGCCCGAGGCAATCATGTCGTCAACCAAAAGCGCGTCCATATCTTTGAGGTCCCTGCCCATATAGTCGTGAGCAATGATAGGGTTTTTGCCGTTTACAACGCGCGTGTAGTCGCGGCGCTTGAAAAACATACTTGCATCAAGTGAAAGCATGGAAGCATATTGAATAACTCTTTGCATCGCGCCTGCGTCCGGGCTGACGACGAGCATTTTGTCTTTATCAATATTTTCCCTGTTGTCGCTGATAAACTCTTTGAGTATTGCATAGACCGGGAATATTGAATCGAAGCTTGAATTTGGTGTTGCGTTCTGCACATTTGGGTCGTGCGCATCGAAAGTGAGCACACTATCAACGCCAAGGTCTTCCAAATATCTCAGCGCCATTGCGCAATCAAGGCTTTCGCGCCCTGTTCTTCTGTGTTGCCTTGAAGCATAGAGAAGAGGCATTATAACATTTATTCTATGCGCCTTCCCGCCAATCGCCGAGATGACCCTCACGATGTCTTGGAAGTGTTCGTCTGGGCTGACATGATTCACATTGCCAAACATTTTGTAGGTCAGCGAATAGTTTGAAATGTCCGAAATGATAAACACGTCCTTGCCGCGTATGGTTTCATTGAGTTTAACTTTGCCCTCGCCATTGTTGAATCGCACCGACTCAACCTTGCTCACATAGGTGTTAACATCTTCACCACGAAGGCGTTTGAGTTCTTTATCGACCTCGCCAATTCTGTCGCAAAAGTTTTCAAAGCATAGAATTTTCAGCTCACCATTGCTGAATTTTTCCATTTGTGTTTTCCTCCTCACTACTCGATTGTTAAAACAACACCATGGAGCCCGCTCTTCCCTGTGTAGAGACGCATGTTTCCAATATTACCAATAAGGTTGAGGCCTTCAACCATGATGTTGCCACATTCAGTCGTGAGTTTTGCCGAGGTCATCTCGTCCTCTGGTGGGAAGATGAACTCTATCAAAAGATTGAGCAGAATCTCGCTATCTTTTTCGGTTCTGCCGTTTATTGCGAGTTTGCCGCTTTCAAATTGCCACTCGCCCTTTTCGTCAAGTTTTATATCATAGTGCACGGTGATGTACATCGTGTCGGGAACAATCATCTTCACCAAAAATAGTGGAGTGTCCATCTCCTTTGCCATTTGGTTTCGAACAGACGAAGTGTCAAGCTTGAATGTGAAGGAAACTGACGCGCTGCTATCACTATAAACATTTTTGCCGTCTTCTTCGCCAACAACAGTTGGATTTATCATAAGTTCCAAAATGCTGATTCTAAGAGTGTTGAGATACCTGATATCTGGAAGTTTGCTCACCATGATTTGGCTGGCAAGCATTTCATCAAGGAATGCCGCCACCTCTTTGTCGGTGAAATAATACTTTCCGCTAACGAACCCATCGCCTTTGAGAGTGTCAAACGCCCAGTAGTCAATGTCGCCGCTTTCGGTGGTTGGAACCCCTGCTTCTTTCATCTTTCTCTCAGCCGACAGAGTGTCCGACGTTGAAAAACCGTATTTCACGAGGTCGTCTTCCTTTGGCGACTTATATAGCGTTGTTACCATTGCAACAAGGTCGTGCATGTTGTTGATGCCATACTCCCCAAAATACTTTGGAACAATCGCTTTGTCGAGCGTGAAGTAGGCACAAAGAACAATGACAACAATAGTTGCCAGCGCAATGAACAAGTTGATAAAAAAGGAATACTTCCTGTTTTTTTTCATAAAAGCCTAGTTTATAATATTGGAGTGAATAAGACCGCGGAGAAGCAAAAACAAGCATACCCCAGCAACAATAACATATAGCGTTATGCGTAGTATTCTAAACAACAGACTGCGATGCCCGAACAATCCCATAGTTTTTCTCCTATTTTTAGTATAGCCAGCCCGCGAAACCATGTCAAGAAATAGTTGCCGCCTTTTATTTTTCGTTGATTTTGCCAGTTAAAATAACGGCAATATCTTTTGTGTTTTGGTCAATTTTCACGCTGCCCGAGATGTCATGCCCAAGAACCGCCAAAACCACGCTGCCCGACGCCAAAACAACAACATCTTGCCTCTCGCGAAGCGGAATCTTCTTGTCGGTGAAGTAGTCGCCGAGCTTTTTCTTGCCGCTTGCGCCAAGTTTTGAAAAGATGTCGCCAACTTTTGGAGCGCGAAGCACCGCATCACTTGGAATTTTCGCTAAATCCACATATAGTTTTCCCTTTTCGAACTCGCTCACAGCCCGAGTTTTTTCAATCGTGATATGGTTCTCGCCAAAAACGAAATCCCCAAGCGAGAACTTTTCTTCGCCAGCAGGCTCTTTCTCGCCCCCGCATTTTTTCAAAAAAATCCCGTCGCTATCTCTAAACGCCTTCACCCCATGAGGCAGAGAAATCTCGCTTGAACTTTTCTTGTTATATAGCAATTTTATGCTCTCAATATGCACTTCGTTAAAGTCTTTATATTCTTCAAGCGCGTTAATTGCGTTTTTTATCAGCCTTGAAAGGAGCGCGTCGTGAAGAAACTTTGCATTTTCGTCAATCTTCACTCCGCCATTTTGCTTTTTCAAAAGGTCTTTTGGAAGCGTGCTCACAATATAATCCTCATCTTCCTTGCAAAGTTTCGCGAAATTTACGAGTGCACCCTCGAAATTTGCGTATTTTGTTTTGATGAGAGGAAAAACTTCGTTGCGCAGAAAATTGCGAGTGTAGGACGAATCAAGGTTCGTGCTATCGGTCACAAACTCAATGCCGTGCTTCTTGTTATAGTCCAAAATCTCCTCGCGCGACGAAAAGAGAAGAGGGCGATAAATGTCGCTTCTCACCTCGTCCATTCCGGTTGCGCCCGAAAGCGAACTGCCCCTTGCGATGTGCATGAAGATTGTTTCGGCTTGGTCGCAAAGGTTGTGGGCGATGAAAATCTTGTTTGCGCCCTTTTCTCTCTTGACCTCACTCAGCGCCTCATATCTTAGTTCGCGACACGCCTCTTCCAAAGATTTTGCGGTTTGCTTTGCATAGGAAGGAGCGTCAACATTTTTCAAAACAAACTCAACGCCGCTTTTCATGGCAAACGCCCTAACAAGCTCCGCGTCCTTTCTTGCCTCTTCACCACGAATGCCGTGGTTGACATGAACAACTGTCAGCTGAAAATTGTGGGATTTCTTATAGGAGAGCAAAAGAGACAGCAAGCACATAGAGTCAGCTCCGCCACTCACCCCAACAATGACATTGTCGTTTTCCTCAATAAATTTTTCAAGTTGAACTTTCATGCTTCCATTATGGCATAATTTCAAGTTTTTTTCAATTATAATGATAGAATTTTGCGAAATTTATCTTTGCACTGCCGAAAGTTTGATTGTGATAACACTCATGTCGTCATCATGCGGATTGGCGCGCGAAAGCGCCTCTTCCAAAATCGAGTCCGCCAGCATCTGCACATTTATCACCCTTTCGTTGTTGACATAGTTCAAAAACTCCTCGGGTGAAGCGAACGAGTCAACAACCCCGTCGCTCGCCAAAACCACAACATCTTGGTCTTTGAGAATCAACTTTTGCTCCCGCGCTTCAAGCGACTGAACAATCCCAAGGGGCAAGTTTTCAGCCTCAACCAGCTTGGCGGTGCTTTCACTTTTGATAACGCTGACACTCGCCCCAATTTTCACAAAGTCTGCCGTGCCAAGCATTGTATCGATAATGCAAGCGTCGAGGCACGCGAAACTATCATTTGCCGACGGCAGCAATAGTTTGTTCACGCTTGAAATTATCATCTGCGACGAAAAGCCGGACTTATAGAAACTTTCAATCAAGTTTAGCGCGGTTGTTGAGATTTGGTTCGCCCTTTTGCCGTGCCCCATGCCGTCTGCCAAAGCGACCAACACTCTGCCATTTGGCAACTTTTGAAAACTATATGTGTCGCCTGAGATTTTGTTCTCGCCCTCGGCTCTCCCAGAAAATCCAATCTGCACCTGATATTTCGGCGACGGCACGAAACAAACAACGCTCCACCCGGCAAGCCTCGTCATCTGCCTGAGCGCGACCGAAAAGTCGAGCTTCAAAACCGACTTCACGCAAGAGGAAAGTTTGCTTGAAAGCGCGTCGGTGCTTCGAACAATCGCAATCACTCTTTCAACTCCGCTCTCGCTTTCAAGCACCAACACCTCGCTTGCAACAATTTGGCAGAGCGTGAACTCGTCGAGCAGTTCCTTTGAAAATTTTTCGTTCACGCTCTCACCCCTATTGAACGCTTCGACCATTTCTTTGAGGATGTCGCCCGTTGAGCCCAGTTGCTCAGACAAGAGCATTTTGCCTGTGTTTTGCGTTTTGACCGCCTTTTCGAACTCAAAATATTCCTTCGCCGACTGGTTCACCTCTTCAATGAGCGCGCCCAAACTCACGCAGGTTGTTGTTATCAAATTATTCGCGTCGATGAGCGACACCTTACCCTTTTCAAGTGCAAAGGAATATAGCTGTTCAATCGCGCTCTTGATGTTTTCACCGCATTCGTCGCACTTCAAACATCCTTTGCAAAATCTCAGCATTAGGTCAGACGCCAGCGCCCTTGCCGCTTCGCTTTTATCAAACTCGCCAACGCTGAGATTGCGGTATGCAACCTGCATATTTTTGAAAAGTTCGCTCGTTTTTTCAAGTTTTCTTTTCAAAACATCGTTTTTTCCAGAGAGCAGAAACTCGTTTGCCAGGCTGCCCTCGTAGTTATAGCAATAGCCCTTGACAAAGCGAAAGAATTTGCTGGGCAAACACAAATAAATGATCGCCGCCAGGAGAACTGGCAGAAGCGATATATAGCTGTATGCTGCAAAAACATTGAAAAACAGACCAAAGAGTGCGTGCAAGCAGAGGATGAGAATTGGCGCAAAGAACTTGTTTTGGTTTGAAAAAGCCGACGCCAAAACGCCAAAGGAAACGAAAACCGCAATGCTGATTGCATTTGCCGAAGCAAACGCCATGCCAAACCCCACAAGTGCCGACAAATACACGATTTGCGACCTGTTTATTATTCGCGAAAGCACAAGCAAAAGCAAAACTACTATTCCGTCGGTGAATGAAAAGGAGTAGATGCTCAAATCATAAAGTCCCGAGAAAAGCGCAACCAAAAATATTGCGCCGCAAACTGATTCGTCGAGCGTGAAGCGGCTGAAAAATCCACGCATGAAAATCGCGCTGAGCGTTTGCGTGCAAACATAGATAAACATAATCGCAACAACAATCATCGCAACGCTCACAAAAATTTCACTCACAGAGGAAATGTGAAAATACACATAGCCTGCCTGACTGAGCATGGCAAAAATAAAGGTTGGAACAAGAGTTATTGGCTTTTTTATGATTTTGAAGAAAAGAAAAAGCAGGAGCATAAAGCTGCAAGAAACAACATTTATGATGAGCCCCTCCAAACTCAAAGTTATCAAATTTGAACCTAAAAAGTAAAAAAGTGTGATAAAAAAAGCATTTTTTTGCAAAAGAATTAACGAAAATGCAAAAGCGAAGCCGAATGGATGAATTGTTTTCATCACACTTGCTCTGCAAAACAACAACATTAAAACAAGAAGCGCAAGATAAAGAAAGATATCTTTCTTGCGCGCGGAAATTTTTTCAGCCAAGCCTTTTTTCATGGCACTATTTTAGCATAGCAAAGCTATGATTCTTGCCTTGGTACGCCATGATTTTTGGTGGAATTTGTCTTTTTTTGGCAAGTTTGGAAGACTATTTTTCTTGCGGCAAAAAAACAGCATATTTTTGCTTTCAAAAGAAAAAACTAGAACTAAAAAACGCAAAAGTGAGGGCAAAATGCCAAAAAATAGTGTAAAAAACGAGATTTTATCGCTCTTTAATGAAAACGCCGACATAACTGTTCGCGAGCTGGACATTCAAAAAAAGAAGGTGTTTTTGTTCTTTATCAACTGCCTTATCGACAGCGAGCTTGTTTCTCATGGGATTGTCGAACCAATAAAGGAAGCTGAGAATTGCAGCATTGACGAGTTCGAAAAGAAGATAATAAATGTTGGCAACACTAAAAAACTTGCGAAGCAAGACGAGATTGTTGAAGAGGTTTTCAATGCGTCGGTGGTTATTGCCGTTGAGGGCGAAGAACAATACCTCGCAATCAACACGGCAGGTTTCTCAACTCGCAGCATTTCTGAGCCGCCAACATCAAGTGTTGTTCGTGGACCGCGCGAAGGGTTCATTGAAGACCTTGAAACCAACCTCAGTCTTCTTAGGCGCAGGCTGAAAACCCCGTCACTTTCTGTGAAGCGCTTGAAAGTTGGAAAGCGCACCTCAACCAATGTTGCGCTTTTGTATCTCAACAAAGTTGTGAGCCCAAAGGTTGTTGAAAAACTTGAAAAGAACCTCTCCTCTCTCGACATCGACGGAATTATCGACAGCTACTATCTTGAAGAACTTCTTGAACAGAGCGAGGAAAAATTTTTCAAAAAGCTCGGCAACAGCGAAAAGCCCGACGTTATCGCGGCGCGCATTTTGGAAGGCAGAGTTGCAATCGTGGTTGACGGCTCGCCCATTGTTCTCACGGCGCCATTCGTTTTGTTTGAAGACATGCAGTCGCCCAGCGACTACTACGACATCCCTCAGCGCAGCAGTTTTGTTCGCGTTGTGAGGCTGGTGGGACTTTTGCTTGCTATCCTTTTGCCGGGGTTTTATGTTGCACTTCAAAGTTTTCACTATCGCGTTTTGCCGATAAACTTTCTCATCAGCATTTTGTCGAGCATTGAAGGAATAAGCTTCCCGCCAATACTTGAAATATTGTTTGTGCTTTTCTTGTTCGAAATTTTGAACGAGGCGAGCGTGCGAATGCCAAAGCAACTTGGAATGGCGCTTTCAATCATAGGCGCGCTCGTGCTGGGCGACACTGCCGTTCAAGCGGGAATCATCACCCCGCCGAGTATCGTTGTTGTTGCGATATCCGGCATCACGCTCTATATCATCCCAAACCAGGCGAGCGAGGCGAGCCTGCTTCGCACACTTTTCACAATCGTGGGTGGCTTTGCAGGGTTCTATGGTATGTTTCTTGGCTTTTTGATTCTTGCAACCTATTTGGTTTCTGTTGAGTCCTACGGCGCGCCCTACCTCGCCCCATACGCTCCAAGCGTTGCAACCGACAAAAAGGACGGCTTCATCAAAGCGCCTGTTGGAAAGATGCTCTATCGCCCAAAGAGTTTCCATACTCTCAACTCTGTTCGGCAGCAACCAACAAACGACAAGCACCTCAGTGTTAAAAAATCCAACAAAGAAGCGCTGCTTGAAAGCACAGAAAAAACGCAAAATGACCAAAAGGAGGAGTGAAAATGCTGTTAACAAAGCGCCAAACGCTATTTTTGGTTGTCATATGCCTGCTCGCAAGCAAAGTTCAGCGACTGCCAAGTTTGATCTCGACCGACCTTGGACGCCATGGTTATTTTGTTTTTCTCATCATGGGGATGATAGATTTCGTGATGCTGCTTTTGTGCCTTGGTTTCAACAAACTTGCCGGCAAGACCACGACCTATGAGCTAACGCAGAAGACTGGCGGCGCGTTCTATTCAAAACTCATATTTTTGCTGTTTGCGATATATTTTCTTTTCAACTCAATTCTGCCCTATGAGGCTGTTCACGACCTCTTTGGCAACATTCTTTTCGACCACCTTTCGTGGCCGCTATATTCAGTTGTGTTGGGGCTCACCATCTTCTTCATTGCGTCGAAGGGACTCAAAAACATGGGCAGGCTCGCGGAAGTGTTCTTCTATATTATTGTGCTCAGCTTTTTGATGCTCCTCATTTTGGGCGCGTCAACTTCAAACCTGCGCCTGACCCTGCCCGTTTGCGACATCGACGGCGAGCTGCTCGTTCAAATTTGCTTCAAGTATAACATTTGGTTCGGCGACTTTATCATCATTTATATGTTCGTTGGGAAAATCAAGCAAGACGACGGAAGCCTCGGCTGGCCAGTTGCCGTTGCCATACTCGTTGCAACGCTCGTTTTGACCTTTGCCTATATGGTGTTCTATGGGCTATACCAAGAGATATCGGGCGAGCAAAACAGCCTCATCAGCGCCATTTCACAGTTCGCACTTCTGGGGCTCGACATCGGCAGGGTCGACTGGTTTTTGGTTTTGTTCTTTCAGTTTGCGGCGGTCATATCGTCGTCAACATACCTGCTGCTCGCGTCCAAATGTTTTCTCGCGGTTTTCCTTGGCGAAGAGAAGGCAAGCGACAAAGCAGACATCAAGAGAAAAAAACTTGTTTGCTTCTATGTTGTGCTCACGCTCCTCACCGCGCTCATTTATTTTCTTGACATCTTCATCTTCAAGTCCAACCAAGAGGGCGTGGCGCTCATGGCGAGCTTCACCAAATGGCTGGGCGTGGCTGTGGTCTTCGTTTTGCCTGTTATACTCCTCATCACGGCCTCAGTTTTTGCAAAAAAACGCAAAAAACAGGAAAAAAACCTGCAAAATCGGTTCAAAAACCTCAGTTTTTTGAAAAATTCCAAGAAAACAACCAAAGCTTCTGTGCTGCTGGAAAAGAAACTTAGAAAGCTTGAAGGCGGTGAAAAATGAAAAAAATCATAATGTTTTTCAAAAAACGAAGCTGGCTACTCATATTAATCGCATGCCTAATTTTCATCCCGCAAAGTTTTTCGTATCAAGCAAAACTCAACATGCGCGTTGTTGTGACTGGCATTGGGATTGACAAAAGCGGCGACGATTCCTATGAGGTAACGGCGCAAGTCATCATTCCCTCGCCCGGAAGCGAGTCGGGCGGAACGAGCGCGAGGCTGGACTTCATCAGCGAAGAGGGAAGCTCAGTTGCGGAGGGTATTCAAAAAATTGCCTATAAAATCGGAAAGGAAGCGGGGCTCTCCCACACCGACTTTATCATGATTGGCGAGACCATGCTCAGCGACAATATCGTGCCGGTGCTCGACTACTTCGCGCGCGACGACCAAGTTAGTCCCGCCCTTGCCCTGCTTGTTTGCAAAGGCAAAGCCAAAGACATGATTGAGAAAACCAAAAATTTGGAGCTTTCTGTTGGGCTTGGGCTGAGGAAAGTTTTCCTCAACAAACAAAGCTCTCTCAATGGACTTGTGACGCCGGTCAACAACTTCATTGCAGATAGCTATGGCATTTCGAAAACCACGCTCATCAGCGGTATTTCAATATCTCCCGAGGGCGAAGAGGAAGAGCCAAAGGAAAGCGACGTTATTTCAAGCGACCCATCCACTGGCTCGGGTGGAAACTCCTCAACCGGCTCGGGTGGAACAACGCCATCAAAGAGCACGAGCGAACATAGCGACCTTCCCGGCGGGAACCAGAACGGTTCGAGTAGCGGTTCTTCGACAAGCGGTGACCAAAGTTCGTCGGGAAGCGGAGGAGGTTCGCAAGGTGGTGGACAAGGTTCGTCTGGGGGCGGCCAAAGTTCGTCGGGCGGCGAGGAAAAAAACGCGCGAATCAAGTTTTATAACGACATCTACTATTTCAAAGACGGCAAGCACGTTGGAACGCTCAACACCGAAGAGGAGATTCTTGGCTACTTCTTCCAAAGCTCGAAATCCACAAACGGCGAGTTCAAGGTCAGCGGCGTTACCTGCGATATCTTGGAAGACGCAACCATAGGGCTGCAATTTTCGAACAAGAAGAGCGAAACGAAGGTTAGCTTTGAAAACGGCAAGCCTGTTTTGAAATTCACAATCACGATTGGGAGCCTACGAACTCTTGAAATTTTGAATAAGGCGAAGAGGAATGTGTTCGTTTATTCCAAGCAGAACAAGGACATGAGCAAGGCCATCAACAAGGCGGTGCGAGAGGAAATCACAGAGGACATCCAGCTCGCCTTTGAGAAAGCCAAGACTGACAACGTTGACATTTTCCACATTGGCGAACTTGCCTATCAAACCAAAACGAAGGAGTGGAAAAAGTATTATGACGAGTTTGGCGAGAACTACCTAAAAGACTGCAAGGTTGAAGTTGAGGTGAAGGTTAGCAATTTCAACTAGCGAAAAAAGCCAAGTGAAGAGGGCGCAGAAGAGAATATCGAAAAGGTCAACTACGCGTGCAAAAGGCAGCGCCGCCTGCAAAAATTCGATTCCTGCCCCGAGCAGCGCGCCAAAGCAAAAAGCCTCGAAAGGGCGCTGATTCAAAAAGGGCAGGATGACGCCGAGCGGAACGCAAAGCGCTGCGTTGAGAAACATATTTTTGAGCGAAGAATCCAATCCAAAACTTATGCCCTCGCCCACCCACGAAAAGTCAACCGAGATGAAGTCGCCCGAGATATTCACTTTGAAAAGGGTCAAAAAAATCACGAGAAGAGAATATGATAAAATGTATTCAATAATAAAGGATTTGGGCGGCCTTTTGCAAACAAACAAAAACCAGTTTGGCAAAAGGCAAAAAACCAAATAGAAAATTATGAAAAGCTTTGCTGAGATTATCATCATCAATATTATAGCCATAAAATAAAATATCTGTTCAAAATGGTCTTGAAAGCCAAAAGCGGAGCATAGACTATAATATCGATGGTTTGGGCGAAAATTTGTCTTAAAATATACCAAAATTATACATTTAGCCCCAAAATTGTTTGATTTTTTCATAAAAGAGTGTATTATTGAATATAGAATATCATGGAGGTAAACAAAATGGCAGGAAAATCTGATTACTTTGGTCTTGGATACATTGTAAGCGTCATCCTTGCAATTATCCCTGTTACTTCTTGGATTTGTGGTGCTATCACAAGATTCATGGAAGGAAAGATCGTTGCCGGATTGATTAGACTTATTTTTGGTTTCACAATCGTCTGGATTCTCGACTTGATTTTCATGATTGTCAAGAAGAACATTTGCAGACTTCTCAACATCTAAGCACACACAAAAAACCCCACCAACTTTGGTGGGTTTTTTGTTGCGTTTTATTCCCAAAATCTAACGCAATCTGCTGCCCTGGTCGATAGAATAAGCGATAACGGAGTGAACTCAAAAAAAATTAAAATCATCCAATAAAAATTAACGCGGCGAAAATGGCGCCTATAATGGACTCATCGCAACCATTAACGCGGCGAAATTTGCCCCTATGGC
>CANQQH010000009.1 GCA_947625955.1 uncultured Clostridia bacterium
GGGAGACTCAACCGCATAGGGGAAGTTTATCCAAAACATATCGTAGCAAACGGTTGTGTCTTTGTTGAATTTGAGTGTGTTTTTCGCGAGTTGAGGTCCAATGGTTTTGAACGAATCAAGGTGACCCTTTGCCCACCTCAGCCTTTGGCGGAGCGAGATTTTGAGATTGTAGGGCTGCTCGTCATAGAATTTCGCCGCCTCGCAGTATGAAATTCTATACCCCTTTACAAGCGCGTCGCTGCAAAAAAGTCTATCCTCGGTCAGCCCAACGTGAGTCCAGCCGTCCTTCACAAGTTCGCTCGCGAACAAAAAGCCCGTACCTTGGACTCTGCAAGCCTGATTGAGATACGATTTTCCCCTGTTTTCCGAAAAGCAAGTTCGCATCCAGTGGATTGCATACTGGAAAGATATCCAGTTTTGAAACATATTTTTTGAATGTCTATACGATGTTACAATCTTGCAGCCGCTGTCGAACGCATCGTTCATCTTCGAAACGTAGTCGGGATTCAAAACATTGTCGGCGTCAAAGATGAAGTAGCCGTCGAACGCCGAGCGCCCGAAATCCTTTTCAATCTCGTCGAACATATATCTCAGCGCATAGCCCTTTGTTCGCTCGTCAGGGTTGTTGCGCTCATAGACCGTGATGTTCATCTCAACATGGTCAAGCGCGAAGTCGCGCGCCTTTCTTGCGGTTTGGTCGGTGCAGTTGTTGGCGCAAACAAAAATGCGCATATTTTCCATTGGGTAGTCCTGTTTTGAAATGCTTTCAAGCAAATTCACAATGACCTTTTCCTCATTTCTTGCCGCAATGCAGAGCCCATACATGTGCTTTTCCTTTGCGGGCGCAAACTTGCGAGTTTTGAAAAGCCCAACCAAAATAAAAATGACTCTATATGCAATGAGAACAGAAATACACGTTCCAATGATACTGCAAATCTTTATAACAACATTCATTTGTTTGCCCCAATTTTTTAATAAAGTAGTGCTCCTATAATAAAATATATTTTGGGAAATTTCAACAAAATAAGATATTTTGCTCAATTTTTCAAATTTCAAATTTTGCCCTCAACCCACTTGACTTTTGATTTTTTATTTGTTAACATTCAAAGCACTATCAAGAGTATGCGAGGGGCAAGCCCTGCGACCATACACCAACCTGCACTTTTGCAAGGTGGTAATGCTTGACCGATAGGATGAACATGTGTTTTGCGCCCTATCGGTTTCGATAGGGCGTTTTTTGAGCGATTATTCTCAAAAAAACGCAAATTGCCCCATATTTTTGATAAAAAAGCATAGAAAAATGCGATTTTGGAGGAAAAATGGAATTTATAAAATTTGAAAACCACCACTATCAAAAAATTGTCTACAAAGACTTTATTGCAAAAAATCTCAGCGAGAATGGAATTGTGATATTTTCACCAAACATAATAAACAGCTCCGTCCTCTCTTTCATCAAAGAAAAAAGTCCGCACAATTTTTATGTTCAGCACTTGCCACTTCTGGTGTTTGACGAAGAAAAACAGAGGCTCGAAACCTTCAATGCCTTTATCAATCTTGGCGGCGTTTCTCCCATTGGCTTTTTTGACTTTTTCCGCGGCGTTATTGGTCGTTTTGGAATTGAGAGTTTCTTTGCCAGCGATTTTCACGCCGACAAGATTTATCTTTTTCAAGCAAACTCCTTCTTGCCTTTTGGTTCGCTCAATGATTTTGCCAAGATTTTTTCGCTTTCTTCAAAAAGGTATTTCGCTTTGCGCTATATCAAGTTTGCAGTTGCGAAGGGCTATTTCTATTTTAACAAAGCGCACGCCTTTCGAAATGAGGTTGACAGAGACTTTTGCACCTACAAAGACATCATGGGCGAGGAAAATTTCGAAGTTTTCAATTCATTTGAAGAGTGCAAATCGCACCTGAACAAGCAAAAAACAATTCTCTGTTTTGAAAAAGACGCCATTCTCAACTTTGACATTATGAATCCCGCTCTCTCCATAAGAGCCAAAACCATCAGCGCACGCAATCTCACCATCAAGAACCTTGTTGCCGAAAATCAGGATGTGTTTTGTGGCAAGCTCGTTTGCAAAAAAATTAGGGCTGCCAACATTCTCGCCGAGCAAATTGAATGCGAGAAAATCGACGCGCTCATGGTGAAAACCAGTTATAGCGGCGGACTAAAAATAAAAGCGTTCTAGCCCACATAAAATCGTTTGCCCTTTGCTTCTGCGTGTGCTAAAATCAAATAAAAAGCGCATGAAAAGGTGAAAAATGAGAATCATAAAATATAACAAAAATTATGAAAACGCAGTGAAGGATTTGCTCGTTCAGTTGCAAGAGTACATCGCGCTCATCGACGACTGGAAGCTAAACATCATGACCCCAGCCTATCGAGAAGTGTATTTCAAGGCGACTATTGAAACTTGCAAAAATGGTGTAATTTTCCTTGCAATTGAGAATAATTCTGTGATTGGGCTAATTTGCGCCAGCGAAGTTGAATATGACGAGGTTGACCGCGCAAGCTACACTTGCCCAAAATCCGCAATCATTCACGAACTGATTGTTGACAAAAATGCGCGCCACTCAGGAGCCGGCAGCAAACTTATTGAAAAGGTCGAGGAACACTACGCGTCAAGAGGCTTTGAGTATTGCCATGTTGATGTTTTTGAGCCAAACGAAATGGCAAAAAACTTCTATTCAAAGCACGGCTACATCACGAGGATGCGCAGCCTTGCAAAAAAGCTTCCTTCGAAAAAATAGAGTCTCTCGCTCTCCCAAACGGCTGCCTCGTTAATTTTATGGTTGACAAAAGCAGCTAATAGTTCTAAATTATATTTATATGGAACGCAAGAGAATACTTGTTAATATAAACAAAGGCTATATCAGGCATTTTCTAACGATGTTAAACTCGCTTTCAACCAACAATCCTGAGAGCGATTTCGATGTTTTTGTGCTTCACTCAAACCTTGACGACGCCGACAAAAGCCATATTTTATCGAGCGTGAAAGAAAACATTCATATTCAATATATCTATATGGACAGCAGCTTGTTTTTAGGTGCGCCAAAGGTGGAGCGCTACCCCTACGAAATCTACTATCGCATCTTCGCCCCGCTCGTTCTTCCAGAAAGTGTGGAGCGCATCCTATACCTCGACAGCGACCTTATTGTTCATGGCAACATAAACGAGCTTTACGGCATGGACTTTGACGGCAACCTGTTCATTGCCTGCACGCAGATTCGCGGCTTTATGCAGTGGTTCAACCGCGTGCGGCTGGGCGTTGACAAGCACCACTTCTATATGAACACGGGCGTTATGATGATGAATGTCAAAGAGCTTAGAAAAGAACTGGACCCGAGCAAGATTTTTAAGTTTATGAAATCGAACGGCTGGCGAATGTATCTCTATGACCAAGACGTGCTGTTTCGCTTCTTTGGCAACAGAATAAAGCTCGTCGACCCGCTGGTCTATAACCTCAGCGACAGGTATATCTCATTTTTCAACTTTCGCCACCCGAAGCAAAAAGTGGATTTGGATTGGGTTGAAAAGAACAATATTATTGTGCATTACCTGGGGCGCAACAAACCCTGGAAAAGCAAATATAAAGGAATCTTAGCAGACTTCTACAAAAGGTACGAAACAAAATGAAAAAGTTCTTCAAATTGATTTTTGGCAGGATGCCGCTCATCCTGTTCGCATTTATTCTGCAAGTGACAATAACCATCATCTTGCCCCTTGCCCTGACCTACTACTATCCAAACGTGTTTGGAAACCTTTTCTATTTGCTCAACATGGCATACTCGGTCATGGGCATCGTGCTCACCATCTACCTCATCAATTCGGACATGCCGAATGAGGCTCAGCTGGCGTGGGCAATTATTCTTCTGTTTTTCCCGATTCTGGGAATATCCATGTATTTTCTGTTCGTTCGAAGAAAGCCACACAGAAAGCATAGAAAACTCTATGAAAGCGTTGCTGTGGAAACGAAAAAATACACGAAAAAATCCGCCGAAGAAGACGAAAATTTGCGCGCCGCCCTTGGCGACAAGTTCGGGCAATTTCAATATATCTATAACGCAACCGACATGAAGGCATTTCAAAACACCTCAGTCAAATACCTCAAACTTGGTGAAGTTTTCTGCACCGAGCTCATCAACGAACTCAAACAGGCAAAAAACTACATCTTCATGGAATACTTCATCATCGACGAGGGTAAGTTGTGGGATTCAATACTAAACATTTTGAAGCAAAAAGTGCAGGAAGGCGTCGAGGTTCGCGTGATGTATGACGATCTTGGAACAATGAACAAGCTGCCTTCAAACTACCACAAGAAACTGACAAAGGCGGGCATCAAGTGCGTGAGGTTCAACGCGTTTGGACCTATTGTTTCCGCCAGCCACAACAATCGCGACCACCGAAAAATCACTATTATCGATGGCAATGTTGGCTTTGTTAGCGGGCTCAACCTCGCCGACGAATATGTGAATTTGACTCACCCATTTGGGCACTGGAAAGACACGGGCATAAAGCTGGTTGGCGACGCCGTGAAGAATTTGGTGATAATGTTCTTGCAACTCTATGATGTGCAGAACCAAAAACTCGAAGACTTCTCGACCTACTTCTATAAAGGCGAGAACGAGCAAAAAGCAAACGGCCTTGTTTGCCCCTATGGCGACGGACCGAAGTATTTCTATAACGAATATGTTGCGTCGAATGTATATTTGAATCTCATCAACCAGGCAAAAAAATACGTTTGGATAACAACGCCATACCTCATCATCGACAACAAGCTTACAAACGCCCTGACCAGTGCTGCCAGACGCGGCGTGGATGTTCGAATTATAACCCCGCACGTTCCAGACAAAAAAATCATCTTCTCAATCACGCGTTCAAGCTACCACGCACTGCAAAAGGCGGGCGTGAAAATCTTTGAGTATGCAAAAGGCTTCATCCACTCAAAGCAAGTTTTGTGCGACGACGAGCTGGGGATTCTTGGAACCATCAACTTTGACTATCGCAGCTTGCTTCACCACTATGAGTGCGGCGTTTTGATGTATCAAACCGACTGCCTTGCCGACATGAAGGCAGACTTTGAAAACCTGTTTGAGTTCTCAATCAACATGGAGGGTTTCAAGCAAAAAGCCCTGACCAGAATGTTCTGCTCAGTTATGAAACTTTTCACCCCTCTTCTATAAAAACACTCAAAAAACGCAAAAACACATAAAAAACCATGTGTTTTTTGTTAATTTAGCTTGATTTGTTCAAGTTTTTTCAAAAGTGCGTTGATTTCACTTTGCAACTTTTTGAAGTTTTCGCGGCTTTCAAGATAGAGCTTTTTGTTCACTTCAATCATAACGCTGAAAAAGTTTGGATTAGGCCGCATAAGAAAGCAGTCAGGAATCATCGAACCACTATATGGGTAGTTTTCTTTCACTTTGTAGCCAAGCTCACGGAAATATTTGAGAACGAAATCAGCAGTGGCAGAGTATTCATTAAAGCCCACGCAGATATCAGGCAGGCCAAACTTGCGCTCATCAAACATTATGATTTCTTTTGAAAAGCTGTGGCAATCAACCAAGATTGTTGGCGCCTTTTTCGCGAGACTTTGCGCGATTCTATCCAGCTTTTTGTGGTGCGGAATATAGAACTCTTCAATAACTTTCTTTGCATAAGGTTTTGAAAACTTGCGAAAGGTCTGCCCGAGATTGGTTTTCGTGTAGATAACGCCCATGCCAAACGCCGCCATTTCCTCTTTGTTCGGGTCAATAAACTTCTCCACATCGCAGAATATTCTCGACCACTTGAAAACAACCTTTTTATATCTGTTCTTGCCGAAGAGGTTGTCTGTTTGATTGTCGGCAATCAAGTGGCAAAATTCTTCTATTTTGTTTTTTTCCATTGTAATGTCCGAGAAAAATTCACGAGGCAATCTCTCGCTCGAATGTGGAATATAAAGAAGAACATTGTTTCTTTCCATTTTCTTTATTATACAAAATTGTTTTGGCTTTTGAAAAGTGATTTTCAAAGCAAAATAAAAATCCAAGTGGGAACTTGAATTTTCGATTTTTATTTTTCAGTTGCAAAATATTTGCAAAAATTAATAGATTTTTTACAAATAAAATTTCAAAATAAATTATTCTGGTGCACCAGTCCTTTCATCTCTTGCTTCCAAAACCGAGCTTTTTATTTCGCCTTTGAACTTTTGAATATAGTTTTGGATTCGCTCTGTGTTCATAATATACCCACGAATGGTGAGTTCGTTTGTGATGTCGTCTTTTGCGTTTTTTGCAACAGCTGATGCAAAAGGAACAAAGCCGTTAACGAGGCCGCCATTACTCATGGCAACGCTTGGAAAATTCTTTGCGTGGTCTTCAATATAGCCTCTAAACGAAGGCACTCTGTCTTTGTTGACATCATCTTCATTTATTGAAAGGGCAAAATTGTGAACAGCATCTGCCATATATTGAAGCGAAATAAGAGTGTCAAAAGTGCGTACGCGAACATCGCCGCTGAAAACTTTATCGAACCACTGGCTTGAAATGTCCAATTCGCCGCTGAACACGCCATTCGCCCTTTGATATTTCACAGGCCTTTTGGAAATGAAGGTGTAGTATGGTGGGTAGCCCTGCTCAACAAAAAGCGAACCCTTATAGTCACCATTAAGAACTTCATAGCCAATAACCGACCTTGGGTCAGCGTTTGAGTCGAAGTCGCGGGTTGAGATAATCAAATCTTTGCCGAGCGAATACTTGCTTATCAAAACTTTTTTGAGTTGAATTTTGTTTTCTTTCATAACACTCTCCTTTTGAGCAACAAAAACATATTATAAACACGAAACCGAGTTTAGTCAATACATTTCAAAAAATTTCACACATCTATATTATACCAGAAACATATAGGAATTGTCAAAGCCAAATTTTTTGGCAAAAAATACGCAATAAGTTCCTGCAAAAATACGCAAAATTACACAAAAACAAGTGAATTTTATGCTTATTTTTGATATTTTCATGAATTTTTTTGAAAAATATTTTTTTGCTTTTTGTTTATTCGCTTGATTGAATCAAAATTTGCATGATATAATCAAATCATGAGGTTCGATGATTTGCGCCCAGTTGTTGCCGGCGACGGCAAAGTCTATGACGAAAAGAACATGGACGTTTTGCTCACGTTCAAATACTCAACTCAAACTAAATTTTCGAAGCCAAAAAACGCAAAATTGCTGCTGGAAAGCGCAAAAACACCCCCACTAAACGTGAAAAACCTTCACAAAATGGGGTTGACAGGCAAAGGAGTCAATGTTGCAATCATCGACCAACCGCTTGCACTTCACCACCCTGAATACGCCAGCCAGATTGAAAAATACTTTGAAGTTGGCCCGCAAGGCGAATTGCCAAGCAGCATGCACGGTCCGCTCGTTGCAAGCTTGCTTGCTGGCAAGAATATCGGCGTTGCCCCCGACGCGAAAATTTTCTATTTCTCCTGCCCTTCATGGGAATACGACGCCTCATATTTCGCCGCTGCCCTTTTGAAAATCGTTGAACTGAACAAGAAACTTGACCCAAAGATAAAGTTCGTTTCAGTCTCTGCCGACTTCCATGCCTTCAAAAACTATGACAAGTGGCTCGACGCTCTCGACGAGGCTGAAAAAGAAGGAATAGAGGTCATCGACCTCACCGCCGAAAACGGCTTCATCCTTCCATGCTCTGTGAACCCAATCACCAACAAGATTGAGAAGGGATTTTTGTATCATCCATTTCCGCAAGACCGAATCATCAAAAAATTGATTGGCAACAAAAGCCTCGAAGCCGTCAACAAACAAGACAATGTCATTTTCGTTCCAAACGCCTACCGCACTGTTGCCGAAAGTTATGTTAACGACAACGACTTTGAATATTGCTATATTGGTCCCGGCGGGCTGAGCTTGTCAGTTCCCTATGCCGTTGGGCTCTTGTGCCTCGGTCAAGAAGCGAACCCCTACCTTTCTGCAAAAGAGCTCAAACACCTTCTCCTCACCTCCGCCTCCCCAAACCTTATCATCTCGCCCGAAAAGTTTATTGTTGCGGTGCGCTCACGCACCGCGCCGAACTAACCGCACCTTTTGTTGCGGATTTTTTAATTTGTTCTCCCGACACCGCCTTTTCAAGAAACGGATTTGCGGGCGAGATTTGCGCTTAGAACGAGGCACATCGTCGAAACAAAAGCTTTTTTTCGCAAAACCCTATCGGCTTTTGCATTATCTTTCGCTTTGTTTCTCCTCTCCCCACCAAACTCGTTTCTCTCGTTTGTCGGGGACCCCGATAACAACTCCCCAACACAGGCAAGTTGCGGGCGAAATTCGATGAAAGAAGAAAGAAACAAGAAATTTTCAGGCACGGGGTTTATTTGGCATAAATCCCTGTCTGGAAATTTTGCAGTTTCTGCACTTGTTTCGCGAATTTCGCCCGCAAATATTTGACGAGTTACCATTGGTTATGTTAAAATAACAATAATTTGGCGCACACTAGTTGAGTGTACACAAAAAATAAAGTCACAGGGAAAATAGTATGAACCACGTTATAATGCTTTGTTCGTTTGTTGCTTTTTCGGCGCTCTTTTCTTTTTTTCATACTTATGTTAAGAATAGATTTCAAACTTTTCTCAAAGTTCTTTCGCTGGTTCTAACGGCGCTGTTTGTTGGGTGGTATTTGCTTGCGGGCGGCAACAATTTGATTGACGCCACCTTTAACTATAACAACCCATTTTCGAGCAAGACGCTATGTTTCTTTGCGGGATTTTCGTGCTGGATGTTGTTTGCCGTTACCGTGCTTGCGCAAATCTTCCCATTTTTCAAAGATAAAGTGCTCCTTAATTCAATGAAAACATTTGGAACAATCGCAATGCTCTTCCCTGTTTTCTTTTTGAAGGAGCTGATCTTCACTTTCACAAACTCCTATGGCGTTTCGGTCCTCAGTTCGCTCATTGCCATTCATGTTGGGCTTTTGTTCGCTGAGTGCATATTCCTTCTCATCCACAACGACTCATTCTATGTTCGAAGAAGCGAACTGAAAACCCTGTTTGTTTTCCTTTTGATAGTTTTCATTTTCAGCATGCCACCCTATATGCCGAAGTTCTTTTTTGGAAACGTTGGGCTCAACCTCATCAAAGGCCTGAAATTCTACCACAGAATCTATCTCTATGTTTCCTTCATTTTCCTGTTTGGGCTCTATTTCATTTTGAAAAAGCGCGAGAGCGAGTATGCGCGCATGGTGCTGCTTTTCATCTCGCTAGCAACGCTGATTTCGTATTGCTATCAATACACATATTCAATCTTTATCACGCCAACGAGCTGGCCACTTCACCTTTGCAACACGGCGATGTTTATCTTGCCAATCTGCCTGATTTTCAAGCTTGAAAGGCTGTTCTACTTCACATTTTTCATAAACGTTATTGGCGCGTTCTTCGCAATGCTGATGCCGAATTATAGCTCAGCGCTCGCAGCGTTCTCAACGCCAGTTGTGACCTTTTGGATAAACCACATCATGGCGTTTGCAATGCCGGTGCTTGTCATCATGCTGAAAGTCTATCCACGCCCAAAGCTCAAACATTTCATATACTCAATGATTGTGTTTGTGTTCTATTTCTTGCTTGTGCTCACGCTCAACGCGTGGTTCACAAACTATAATGCTGGGGTTGACTTCTTCTTCCTCAACTCCGACTTCATTGTTACAAAGCTTGGCAAGTGGGCGGAAGACACCAGAAACATTGTTTGGGCGTTCAAGATTCGCGACCTGACCTTCACCTTCTATCCGCTATACCAGTTCTTGTTCTTCCTTGTTTATGTTGTGCTGGGGCTGATGATGTGGTTCATCTACGCATGGCTGTTCACCTTGCAAGACTTCTTCTTTGAGCTTGCAATCAAGAATAAGAATATCAAACTTGACGAATTGATTTTGAAAACCAAATATGACAAAAAGGATGTGAGTGAATGTATGAATGAAGAAAGCAAAGGAAAACTTGTTGTGAAAAACCTTACAAAGCGCTACGCAACGAGCAAAGTTGACGTTGTTTCTCAAATCAACTTTGAGATCAACGAGGGCGACATTATTGGCTTCTTGGGTCTTAATGGCGCGGGAAAAAGCACGATTATCAAATGTATTGTTGGCATACAGCCACCAACGAGCGGTAGCATTGAGATTAATGGCTACGACATTGAGAAGCAGCCGGTTGAAGCAAAGATGCAGTTCGGCTTTGTTCCCGACCACTACGCACTCTATGAGAATCTCACCGGTCGCGAGTATGTGAACTATATCGCCGACCTCTATGAAGTGAGCCAAGAGGATCGCGACGCGCGCCTTGAAAAGCTGGTGAAGAACCTCAACATGGTTGAATCGTTTGATAGCCAAATCAAAACATATAGCCATGGCATGAAGCAAAAGATAACAATCATGTCGGCGCTTGTTCACGCACCAAAACTCTGGATTTTGGACGAGCCTTTGACTGGCCTTGACCCAATCTCCATCTATGAAGTGAAGGAGTGTATGCGCCAGCACGCAAAAGAGAAGAACATTGTATTTTTTTCAAGCCACATCATCGACGTTGTTGAAAAGCTCTGCAACCGCATCATCATCCTCAACAACCATAAAATCGTTGCCGACGTTAGAACTGACGAAGTGCTCAAAACAGGCGAAAGCCTTGAAGACTTCTATCTCAAAACTATAGGTCAAAAAGTGGAAAAATAGTATGAACGCAAGCACAAAAACAAGCAAACTGAAAACTCTTATTAAGATGCAGTTGAAAGAAAAAATCAACTTGTCTTTTCTTGCGAACAAAAAACAGGCGTTCTTCAAAATCATGTTCTCAATCTTGGGCTTTGCAGCGATTGCCGCCATCGCCTATGTTGTGCTCTTCTTCTGCCAGTTCCTCAACCTGTTCTCAATCTCGAACCAAATCCCTGTGAGCGTTATGGCGTTTGTGCTCTTGGTGATGTATGTTATCAA
Organism: uncultured Clostridia bacterium; assembly: GCA_947625955.1. GTDB lineage: Bacteria > Bacillota > Clostridia > Christensenellales > UBA1242 > UMGS2069. The sequence continues at coordinate 10,963 of CANQQH010000009.1, forward strand.
CTTCATCAGCTCAACAATCACGCTTTCAAACTCGCTCTATCGCTCAGAAGATAACCACGTTCTCATCACCTTCCCGGTGAACGCAAACCTTGTTTTCATCTCAAAACTGGTTGTGCACCTCATCACCGAAATCAAGCGCAGCTTCATATTCATTGTTCCTGTGTTCTTCGCCTATGGCCTGCTTTCGGGGCTCCCTATCTATTATTATATATGGATGCCAGTCATGATTTGCGTGCTTGCAGTCTTGACCGTTTTGATGGCGGGCGTCATCTCCATTCCTTGGGCAATGTTTATGCGCTTCCTCGACCGCTTCAAAATCATCAAAATTATCATCTGCGTGCTGCTGCTTGCAACCGTTGGCTACTTCGCTTTTGTTTTGATAAGCAAGATTCCATCGAACATCAACCTCATTGAAAGTTGGCGCGAGATTTCCATCTTCATTCGCCAGTTCCTTTCGAAGTTTATCAAAATTTTCTCGTTTGTCTATGCCTTTGCGATCTTCCTTTGCGGAACTGTTGCGAACTCAAAAATTGTGTTCTTCACAAAATATACCTATATCGTTCTGCTCGCAATGATAGGCCTCATCGCCCTGTTCTTGCTTCTCAATATGCTTCTGTCACGACCGGTATATTTGAGAATGATTTCGTCGTCTTTTGAATATAAGAAGTCGCAGAAAAAAGCCAGGAAAAATGTTAAGCTTGCGTCGAACGCGTCACCTGTTCTCTATGAGCTCAAGACCATGCTTCGCCAAGCCGAAACAATCAATAGCAGCCTTATTTCAATCGTTGTTGCGCCAATAGCCATTTTGGCGCTCAACAAAATCTACGGCGCAATCAACACGAGAATGCTCGGCTCAAACCTCACAATCGCATTCAATGTTCTCATCATCTTGCTCTTCACGCTCTCGGCGAACATCTCGGTTTCGTCGATATATAGCAAAGAGGGCGAAAGCTTCTATTTGAACAAGGTCATTCCAAAAAAGCCATACCAAATTTTGTTCTCGCGCCTTGCCTATAATGGAACACTTGCGCTTGTTTTGTTGCTTCTCACCTGCCCAATCTTCTTCTATTTCTCAACGCTGAGCGTGATGAACAAAATCTTGCTCTTCATCTCGCTCTTTCTCATCAGCCTTGTGCACTTGTTTTGGAGCGCGGAAATTGACTTTCTCAACCTGCAAACGCAGAAATTCAAAACCGAGGGAAAGGCGGGCATCAACCCAAACGAGCTCAAATCAACCATACTTTCATTTGCAATCAGCCTCATCACCTTTGCGATTGTTGCGTTTTTCTTGATTGTTGATAACAGCAACTTCTTTGTTAAACTTCTTTTCATGGCAATAGCAGTTCTTGCGCTGAGAATATCGTTGTTCCTTTATAAGGCAAGAGTGCTGTTCAAGGAGAAATAAATGAGAAAATCAGTTATGTTCTTTATTGGCGTTTTGTTCGTGATATCCGTTGTTGTGGTGTCATTTTTTGGAATGCAAGCGCGCCTTGACCAGTTCAAAAAGTATATCAGCGAAATAGAAATCACAAGCTACGACCAGATCGTTGGCAACCGCAAATACCTTGTTGTTGAGTTCATCGGCGAGCAAGACACCTTCACAACAATACGATATAGGGTTGCCCCAACCGATGATAGCATCACAAGCTCTGTTGAGTTTTTGATCTCCGACAACACCTACACAGACGAAGACGGCGAGAAAAAAGAGTTCGCCAGCATCGACAAAAACACAGGCATATTGGAGTTCTATCGCTACTTTGAGGACAACCACTTTGTGACCATCACCATCCGTTCAACCGACGGTTCAAACGTGAGCGACAGCGTGTCCGTTCTTCTCTATCTCCCAGCGGAATAGAAAGCAAAATAATAATTTTTCGAAAAAGGCAAAATTGTTGCCTTTTTTGTTTGCCAAAGATAGGATAAGGTTGTATAATAATTATGTTTTTATAACAAAAATAATAATAAGGAGAACATTATGAAACAATTCAAAAAGCTTTTCTTTTCACTTTTGATTTGCTGCTCGGTTGTTTTGTTGTGTGCTTGCAACAACGGAGCTAAAAACAAGGCAATAACAAAAGTTGAAGCAGAAAACTTCAAGCAATTCTACTATGTTGAAGAAACAATCGATTTGTCGGAAATTAGCCTTAAAATCACAAGAGCCAACAAAAAGACTGAAACTTTAACAAAGTCAGAAATTGACCTTCCTGCAGGTCAAAATCCAAAGGCAACAACTGAATTTGTTTTGAAGACCGATGGTCTCAGCGCAGCTCTTGCTGGGCTTGAAGAAGGCGACGATCTTCCAATTGGTGAATATGAAATCAAGGCGCTTGTTGTTGAAAACAACAAAGAATACGACCTTGGAAAAATCACCATTGATGATAACGCAAGCCGTCTCTATGATATCGACCAATTCACCGTGCCTGAAAACTTTGCAAAGTTCACAACCAACTCAGACGAAAACAACAGCCTTGGTGAAGAAGCGAGATTCAAAACCTATTTGCAAAAGGTAATTTTGGTTGGTGACGAAAACCCAATTGAGATCAACCCTCAATTCTCTCTTCACCTCAAAACAAACCCATTGACAATGGTTAACCAAGACACTTTCGACCTTGTTTTGAATGTTGTTGTGAAGAAAGGTGACGCTGTTCAAGACGAAACCATCTACACTTTCGAAAACGGCCTTTTGGACTTCACCGACGCAGCTATTGGCAACGACACCTACACCGTTATCGTTACTGCTCGTGACTTTCCAACAAAGTCATTCGAACTTCAAATGAAGGTTCAACACGGATTCAACATCCAACATGCCTATGAACTTGGCATCCTCACAATGATTGACGACGCAACCAGAAAAGCAACCGAATGGTCTTCTGGCTATGATCAATCGCTCTCTGTTTTCTATAACGGAGAAAAAGACAACAAACAATATATCAGGCGCAACTATTATGATATTTGGAAACCATTCCTAAAAGAAAAAGGTATGGACGAAAAATACATCAAGGAAGTTGACAGCATTTTCATTCTTGCTGACCTCTCTGTTACAAAAGATGATGTTCCTGCTGACTACTTTGTAACGGCTGACGAGGCTGGTGAAGGCGCATATGCTGTTGGTGGACTTCGTGACTGGTCATATCTCTATCAACACTTCCTCACAAAAGACTTCACTTTCAATGGCAACTACTTTGCAATTGATTTCAAGAGCTTCCCTCTTGCAACAACTGAGCAATCATATTCAATTGATGTTCCAGGCCCTGCTCCAAGAATTATGACAAGCGGAACAGATAGTCCTTTTGCTGGCCATGCTGCTGCATTTGCATTCATTGGACCTAACAGCAATAATCAATACAATTGCGACGAAGAAGTTTCAATCTATAACCTCAACCTGCTTGGCAATGCCGACACAACAAAATTCCAAGTTAATGCAGAAGGCAACCTTCCAGCAGACGCTTTGGTTCTTGGTGAATCTCTCATCAACATTAGAGCAATGGCTTGTCCTGTTAATATGGACAACATGATCATGAAGAACTTCTTCATCTCATACTTCCCTGAATCATATAACAACACAGAGCACGAAGCAGAACTTAGAAATGTTAAGATGTACGACACATTCTCAAACGCTATCTATAACTGGGGTGCAATCACTGGCGGCAAGCTCATAGACAGCGAAATCAAGCGTTGCGGCGGACCTGCAATCTTGCTTGTTACAAATGGTAAAGACAGCGAGGGACATCACACTGGTTCAAACCTTCTTGGTCAAACTTCAATCACTGTTGAAGCAACCACCACTGTTGAAAGTTATCTCAACGGTAGCGAACCTTGGTTCACTCTTGTTAACGCAACAGCTCTTGTACCTTTCATCGCACAAATTGATGGCGCATTAAGTCAACATCCTCAACTTTCAGCATTGAACTTAACAATCTTCAACTATAATGCTCCTGGAAAAGAAGGCAAGAAATTCTTCAACTGCATTTGCGCAACTCTTGACTGCGACTATGTTGGTTCAGCAAATTCCGTTTCAAGAGCAAAATTCGTCCATGGCGATTCAACATTCATTGCAGATTCAACTGACGAATATTTCACAGGAAGCAGCATGCAACAAATACCTGGCGGTCTTGGAAAATTCGCATTTGATGCCGATTTTGCTCAACTCCTCGGGGGGCAAGCAATGCCAAAAGAATTTTACTTAATGATGCAACAAGGCGCTCAATATATTGGTCTTGTGTTCACACTTTATCAAAAAGCAACTCCTGCGGCTTAACGCTTTCTAACCACTCCCCCAAGGGAGTGGTTTTCTTTTGCCCTCAAATGTATAAAAATTATGAATTATGCACAAAATTTAACAAGTTGTCATATTTTGTCATAGGGTATTGACAAATTTTATGACAAAGTGGTATTATAATATCGCAAATAGCATATCGGTTCTATTAGTTAACAAGAGAAAAGTTCGTTTTAGTCAACGAGGGAAGTTATGAGTATTAATGAAAAAATCAAAAAATTGCGTCAAGATAGCAAAATAACTCAGGAAGTTATGGCAAACTATCTTAATGTTTCGCAAACCTACATTTCAAAGCTTGAATCAAATGAAAGAAATTTAACAATCGACATTCTAAACAAGATATGCAATTTGTTTCTTTGCGATTTCAATGATTTGATTGACGACAACAAAAGCATTAAACCGATCGCCTTGCCTTTCCGCAAATCTGATATTTCGGCTGCGGATTTGGAAAATTTCAGCGATGCCAACAAAATCATTATGAACTTTAATGAAATGATTGATCTCTTGGAGGAAAATGATGATAAATAAGCAACTCGCAAAAGCAAGAGCTGTTCAGGCGCGCCAAAAGTTCGGATTCAGTTCTGAGTCGAGCGTGAATCTTTTTGAAAAGCTTCAAAGTCTTGAAAACTTCACGATCGTTTTCATGCCTTTTGAAGGGGCTATCGACGGCTTTTCAAACAAACGCAAAAACCACTACATCATCATTCTCAACTCAAACAGAAACAACAACCGAAAAAATTTCACTTGCGCCCATGAACTCTATCACCTGCTCTTTGAGTATGAAAACGATATCTACAAGAGCAGCAAAAACTCAGAAGAAATGGCAAATGCCTTTGCTTCCTATTTTCTTGTTCCGTCTGATTCGCTCTATCTTTTTCTAAGCGAACAATCAATGCTAAATAAAGACATCACCGTTGAGGACATCGTGAAAATTGAAAACCATTTCAAGGTCAGTCGTCAAGCCATCCTGATTCGCATGAAAGACGAAGGCCTAATCACCGAAGCAGAGTGCGCAAACTTTTCAAAAAATGTTATTGAGAGCGTGAAAAAAAACAATGGCAATGTTGAAAACTATTGCGACTTTGTTGCTCCAGAAAAGAAAACTATCGGCGAATATGAAAGGCTCGCCAACGAACTTTTGAAGCAAAACAAAATCACAAGAGGAAAGTATCAAGAATACATTCTCGACGCCTTCAACTATCAATCTTTGTTTGGTGGAACGGAGGACTAGGCGTGGCAATAAAATCTAATGACAAAATATATTTCGATTCGGATTGTCTTTCAAGTTTTCTTGCAACGAAATCCGAGAACATTCTTCTAAATCTCTACGGCAATAAAATCGTTGTTTCAAGTGTTGTATATGACGAAATGCGAAAAGTTCCATTTTTGAAAAACGCGCTTGATTTGTATATTTCAAGAAAGGTTTTTCAAGAGGAAACTTTCGCCGCAAACACCGACACCTTTCAAATCTTTCGTCTTCTTCAAAAAGGCGATGCCTCCCACCCCAAAATCGGCAACGGCGAAGCGTCGGTTATCGCTCTCGCAAAGTCAAAAAATTCAACCATGGCGAGCAACAACCTGAAAGACATCTCCTACTATATCCGCTACTATAACCTAAACAACCTAACAACGGCAGATATCATGTTTGAAGCATACACTCAAAAAATCAAAACACTTGAAGAACTCGACGCCGTTTGGGAAAAGATGATAAAGCGCGGGCAATATTTGCCAACCGACACTTTTTCTCAGTGGCTCAAAAAAAATAAAAATATTCTATGAAATATTTTTTCATCATCTCTCCACAAAAATCTTCAAAAAACGCAAAATTGGTGAAAAACAAGATAAAATTTAGAGCATTTCTTGTTTTTTGCCAATTTTTTATTGCAAATCATGGCACTTTTATTCAATTTTCGGGGCGCGTTTTCTCTTTCCCATTTGGCGGCGGGGGGCCAAATTTTGTTGACATAAACTCATGAAAATTGCATAATAGAAGCATATTAAGAAAAGGAGAAGAAAGGAGAAAAATGAAAAAATTCAAAAATCTTTTTTTCGCTCTATTATTGATTCCTGTGCTCTTTGTGTTCAGTGCCTGCGACAAGACCAAAACCGACACCCGCACCGACCTCAAAGATTGCTTGGTTTCTTTGGAGCAAACAACATATATCTACGATAATGTTGCAAAGCGTCCAG
>CANQQH010000010.1 GCA_947625955.1 uncultured Clostridia bacterium
CAGTTGAGATTGTTAAGGGAGCCATCACGGCGGTCAACCTAATTGATGATGTTGAGATTATTTTAACAGGAAAGAAAAATGAAATTGAGGCCGTGCTTGATGAGTATGGCTTTAAGTCAGACCGCATTCAAATCGTTGAGGCTGATGAGATTATAACCAACGACGAATCTCCAACAAATGCAATACGAACAAAGAAGAACAGTTCGCTTGTTGTGGGACTCAATGTTCTCAAAGAACAGGACGATGTTGTTGGGCTTATCAGCGCGGGAAGCACTGGGGCGGTTTTGGCTGGCGGACTTTTTGTTGTTGGAAGAATGGAAGGCGTGATGCGCCCGGCACTTGCTCCAACTTTGCCAACCTACACTGGCGGGCAAACCATGCTGATTGACTGCGGCGCAAACGTTGATTGCAAGAGCGAATACCTCAACCAGTTCGCGATCATGGGTAGCGTCTATATGAAGAGTATGCTTGGAATTGAGAATCCAAAAGTCGGGCTTCTCAATATCGGCGCGGAAGAGCACAAGGGCAACTCGCTAACGCATGAGGCATACGAACTTTTGAAAAAGAACGAAAGCATCAACTTTGTTGGAAATGTTGAGGCAAGGGATTTGCTATCGGGAACTGTTGATGTTGTTGTCGCCGATGGTTTTGCTGGCAATATAGCGCTGAAAGCAACTGAGGGTGCAGCACTGAATTTGCTCAAACTCATAAAAAGCTCAATAAAAAATGCGAATATCTTTGCAAAAATGGGGGCAGGGATGCTCAAAGGCGTGTTCAAAGAAGTGAAGCAGAAAATGGACTACAACGCGTTTGGCGGCTCACCATTTTTGGGCGTTAATAAAATAGTACTCAAAACTCACGGCACAAGCAAGGCTGAAACAATCTTCACTTGTGTTAAGCAGGTTGTTGAAATCCACAAGAGCGGATTTATTGAAAAACTCAAAGCAGGTATCAAATAGATGAATTTTATGAACGTTGACTCAATCAATAAAATTCAAAAGATAATTGGCTACAAGTTCAAAAATCCTCAGCTTCTCGAAAATGCCTTCATTCATTCAAGTTTTGCGAATGAGAACAGATGCCTGAGCAATGAGAGGCTAGAATTTTTGGGCGATAGCGTGCTCTCAATAATCGTGACCGACAAAATTTATCACCACTTCAAAAGGCCAGAAGGGGAGCTTTCAAAAATTCGTGCAACGCTTGTTAGTGAAGCGTCGCTTTCGAAGATAATGAATGGTCTGGAGCTTGGCGAATTTTTGCTTGTTGGGAAAGGGCTCAGCCACACAAAGCCAACAAACGCAATGATTGCCGACGCGTTCGAAGCACTGGTTGCGGCGATATATCTCGATTCGTCGCTTGAAAGTGCGAAAGAATTTGTGCTGGGCTGCATGGAAACCTGTTTTTCACTAATAGACAAAACGGGCGTTCCTGAGAATGCAAAGTCAGCTCTTCAAGAAACTCTGCCAGCAGCAAAGATTGTTTATAAAACAACCACAGAAGGCGAGGGTCTCGATAAAATCTACAATTCCTCGGTGTTTGTGAATGGTGTTATGTCTGGCATAGGTCAAAGCACAAAGAAGAAAATTGCCGAAGAAATCGCTGCAAAAGAAGCTATTAAAAATATAAAAAAGGTCTAAATCTCATGAAATTCAAAAAACTAGAAATCTATGGTTTCAAATCATTTGCCGACAAGCTTGAAATCAAGTTTGAGGAAGGCGTGACAGGTATTGTTGGGCCAAATGGTTGCGGAAAAAGTAACGTTGCTGACTCAATAAGATGGGTCATGGGCGAGCAAAGCGCAAAATCTATGCGTGGTTCTAGCATGCAGGATGTTATTTTTAATGGTACAGAAGCAAGAAAACCTCAATCTTTTTGTGAGGTATCTTTGGTGTTCGACAACACAAGTAAAATTTTTCCAACTCTCGACTACGACGAGGTTGTTCTCACAAGAAAGCTGTATCGCTCAGGCGAAAGCGACTATGCAATCAATCGCAATCCTTGCAGGCTGAAAGATATCGTTGACACACTTCGAGATTCTGGTCTTGGAAAAGACAGCTATTGCGTTATTGGTCAGGGTAAAATTGACGCGCTCCTTTCGGCAAAACCTGAGGAAAGGCGTACTGTTTTTGAAGAGGCCGCTGGAATTTCTAAGTTCAAGAACAGGAAAATTGAAGCAGAACGCAAGCTTGAAAGAACTCGCGATAATCTTTCAAGGCTTTGTGATATCATATCCGAACTTGAAAGGCAGCTCGGACCACTCACAAAACAATGCGAAAATGCGAAGAAATTCCTTGAATTTCGCGATAAACTCAAAGAACTTGAACTTAACATTTATGTTTATCAATATGATTCGGCGAGCGTGAACAAAGATGCAATCAGACAAAAGCTCAGCGCCATCGAAGAAGAACTTTCGCTCAAAACTGCCGATTTTGAGAAGGCGGTTGAAGAATTTAATGTAAGTTCTCAAAAAATCCGTGAACTTGACAAGACTATTGAACAGCTCAGAGACGAACTGCTCAATTTGACAGTTGGGCTTGAAAAAAAGAGTGGTGAGGCAAAGCTCATTCAAGAGCGCGTTACCAATCTCACTGAAACAAGTGAGAAATTGAAAACTGACATCACGCAAGACGAAGTGCTCAACAAAACTTTGACCGAGGCGCTTGAAGAAAAGAAAAAGGAAATCGAAAAGCTTGAATCTGTGCTTAGCGAACTTAATCGCCAAGCTGACAAGGTCAACAGCGAATATCTGGAAATCGCCGACAGAATCTTGGCTGGCGAAAAAATGGCTGAGGAAAACGAGGGCGAGATTTATAGCACGCTTGATAAATTGAGTGATGTGAAGTCGAATCTTTCAAGTATTAAAACTGAGAAGCAAGCTCTCAACGAAAAGAAAGAAGAAACAAGGCAAAGGCAAGACGAAGTAAACGAAAAGATCACTTCGCTTGAAAAAGAACTCGCACTTCACAAGAAGCAACATGAGTCGCTTGAAAAGAAACTTGAAGAAAAGAAACAAAAGCGCGATGAACTCACCGAAAAAGCAAATAACTATAATATCAAGAACAATCAATATATAAAGCAACTTGACGACATGAAAGTCGACTACCACACCAAACTTTCGCGTGCTCGCGTGCTTCAAGAAATGCAAGAGGAAAACGAAGGATTCATCGTTTCTGTCAAGAGATTGCTTGAACAATCGAAAACAAACTCAACTCTTGGCGGCATGATTGTTGGCGTTGTTGCGAAACTCATGAAGGTTCCGGAAAAACTTGAAACCGCGATTGAGATGTCGCTAGGCGCGTCTGTACAGAATATTGTCACAAAAAATGAGGATGATGCCAAATATATTGTCAATTATTTGAAGCAAAATCGTTTTGGCCGCGCCACATTTTTGCCAATCAGCAGTGTGAAGGAGCGCAGCATACCTGACTTCGTTCGCTCAAAGCTCAATTCAAAAGGTGTGTTGGGTATTGCAAACGAGCTGATTACCTATGACAAAAAGCTTGAACCAATTTTCAAGCATCTTCTTGGCTCAACTGTTGTTGTTGACAATTTGGATAACGCTGTGTCTTTGGCGCGCGCAACATCCTACACGGTGAAACTTGTTACGCTTGATGGTGATATCATCAACCCGCAAGGCTCTATTTCTGGTGGTTCGAAGAAGGAAGTGTCAAGCACGCTCATTGGTAGGCAGCGCGAAATCGAGGATTTGATGAAGGCGCTTGAAACTGAGAAGAATGATGTTAAAGCACTTCTCGAAAAACAGCAAAGCCTCAAAGAAACAATAGATAACAACAACTCGCTCATCATCAGCATGAACGAGGAGATTCATGAGGTCGAGGTTGAACTGGTCAAGGAGGCTGACGAAATCAACAGGCTAGAAGATGCGTCGCTTGACCTTGAACGCGACAAGCGTCAGCTTGAATTTGCCATTGAAACGATTTTGGACAGGCTCGAAATGCTCGACAATGCGCTGAAAGTTGCGTCCAATGAAGAACAAGCAATGAACGACAAGCGCGACGAAGTTAATGAGACCAAGCGCCAAGCAAACAACAGGTTCGACACTTTGAGAAAACAGCGCGAAACTCTCTATGACGCGCTCACAGAGTTGAAGGTTCGTCAGGCAAGTGAAGCAAGCAAGAAACTTGCAACTGAAAACGACCGCGACAGAATTGAAACTAACATTGCTGAGAGCAATTATAGGATTCGTGAAAACAAGCTTGAACTCCAAAAAACGCTGACGATGATCAGCGAGCTCAAAAAGTCGCTTGAACAGATGACCGAGGAAAAGACCTACAAGGGTAATATGCAGGAACTTCAAGTTGTGCGCGACAAACTTGCCAACCTTGATAGCTATAAAACTCAGCTGCAAAACGACATGAACCTTGCCGACGAAAAGAAGATGGCGCTTTCTGGTGAAATTCAGCGTGCGAACGAAAAGAAAACAAAAGAAGAAATGAATCTTGCAAAAATCGATACAGATATTGAAACAATGCAAGAGCGCGTTTGGGAAGAATACAACATGACATATGCTTCGGCAGTAGAGTTCAAATTGACTGACTTTGACCTTACCGCCGGGCTGGCTGAGGCCGCAAAACTCAAAAAGCAAATTGCTGCGCTTGGCTATGTTAATGTTGGCGCGATTGAAGAGATCAAGGAAGTTCAGGCAAGATATGACGACATGGCTGCTCAGCGTGACGATTTGAAAGTTGCCGAAGCTGACCTTGTGAAAATCATAAAAGAGTTGACAACTGAAATGGAAACTCGTTTCAAAACTCAGTTTGAGCAAATCAACGCGAATTTCCAAAAAACATTTAGAGAGTTGTTTGGTGGTGGTCGCGCCGAACTTAAACTTGAAGAGGAAGAAAACTTGCTTGAATGTGGCATCAACATCATTGCTGAGCCGCCTGGCAAGAAACTTCAAAGCATCACTTTGCTAAGTGGTGGTGAAAAAGCTCTAACGGCTGTTGCAATTTTGTTTGCAATTTTGAAACTTAGCCCAATGCCTTTCTGCGTGCTCGACGAAATTGAAGCAGCTCTTGACGACGCCAATGTTGAGAGATTTGCGAAGTACCTCAAAAATTTCAGCAACGATACGCAATTCATTGTCATCACGCACAGAAAGCCAACCATGGAATTGGCTGACAGTTTGTATGGCGTGACCATGGAGGAAAAAGGCGTTTCAAAAATAGTATCAGTCAAACTTAGCGACGCAATTAAACAATCAAGCGAGGTGGCAAGCTAATGGGATTTTTTTCAAGACTATTTGAAGGCATGAAGAAAACCAAAAAGTCTTTTGGCGAAAAGCTAAAATATATCTTCACGGGCAACGAAATTGATGAAGACTTTTTCGAAGAACTTGAATACATTTTGATATCGTCGGACTTTGGCGTTGAAACAACTTCATATATAATTGACGAGCTCCGCGAAAGAACCAAGAAAGAAAAAATCAAAAAGACGGCAGATTGTCAAAATTTGCTCAAAACTATTCTTGTTGAAATTCTTGAAGAGGCTGCGCCAGAAAAACTCAAATGCCCATGCGTTATCATGGTGCTTGGTGTTAATGGCGTTGGAAAAACAACAACGATTGGAAAACTTGCCAAAAAGTTTTCCGACGAAAACAAAAAGGTTATACTCGCCGCAGCTGACACATTCCGTGCTGCCGCCTCTGACCAGTTGGAAGTTTGGGCAAACAGAGCAAAGGTGAAAGTTGTCACGAATGAGCATGGCGTTGACCCAGCTGCCGTTGTTTATGACAGCATCCAATCTTTCAAAGCGAAGAATGCCGACATTTTGCTTATTGATACGGCGGGGCGTCTCCACAACAAGGCAAACCTCATGGAAGAACTGAGAAAAATTTCAAGAGTTGTTCAAAAAGAATTGCCAGAAGCTGAATATCACAAAATGGTCATAGTTGATGGAACAACAGGTCAAAACGCGCTGAGTCAAGTTGAGCTTTTCAATGAGGCTGTTGACCTGACTGATATTTCAATCACCAAACTTGACGGAACAAGCAAAGGTGGATTCTTGGTTGGTCTTGCAAAAGACTTCGACCTCGACATTCGCTATGTTGGCGTTGGTGAGTCTGCCGAAGACCTTTTGGAATTTAATGCAAAAGACTTTGTTGATGCAATTTTATAAAATGCTTGACAAAGACATTATTATAAAGTATAATAACTAGTGTAAAGTTAATAAACTTTACACTTTTTAATTTATGGAAAAGAGTATTCAAGATAGTTTGTTATTGGATTTTTATGAAGATTTGCTAACAGACAAGCAAAAAGAAGTCATGAGACTATATGTTAATTGTGACGTTTCGCTTTCAGAAATTGCCGACCAACTCTCTCAGTCGAGGCAAGCGATTTATGACACCGTTAAAAACGCATATAATCAACTTGAACTTTTTGAAGAAAAACTTGGACTTGTTAAAAAGTTTCTGCAAGAAAAAAAGGTTGTTGAAGAAGTGTTGAGTGATATTGACTCGCTTGGAATCGACAACAAAAAAACGCAAAATATCAAAAATAAACTGAAAAAACTGCTCAAAAACTAACAAAACAGGTGAAATTTTTATATGGGAATGTTTGAATCTCTTGGTGAAAGACTAAACCACATTTTTTCAAAACTGAGAAACAAAGGCAAACTCACAGAACTTGAAATCAAAAATGCAATGCGTGAAGTGAGGATTGCTTTGCTTGAAGCCGATGTTAACTTCATGGTTGCCAAAGACTTCATAAACAAAGTCAGTGAGAAAGCTGTTGGTGAAGACATACTAAAAAGTCTAACGCCTGGGCAACAAGTTATCAAGATTGTTAATGAAGAACTCATTGCTTTGATGGGAAGCACAAACCAAAAACTCGAAGTTGCTCCAAAGCCACCAACAATAATAATGATGTGTGGTTTGCAGGGTGCCGGAAAAACTACGATGTGCGGAAAGCTCGGCTTCATGCTTCGAAAACAGGGAAAAAAGCCAATGCTTGTTGCGTGCGATGTTTATAGGCCTGCGGCAATAAATCAACTGAAAGTTGTGAGCCAGAATGCTGCGGTTGATTTTTTTGAAAAAGGAACAATAAATCCTGTCAAAATTGCAGAAGAGGCAATTGAACTTGCAAAAAAGAAGGGAATTGACACCGTTATCATCGACACGGCTGGTCGTTTGCAAATCAATGAAGAATTGATGCAAGAACTTGAAAACATCAAAAATGCTGTTCATCCAACTGAAATTTTGCTGACAGTTGATGCGATGACTGGTCAAGAGGCTGTCAATGTTGCAAAATCATTTGATGAGAAGCTTGATATTACTGGCGTTATCCTCACAAAACTTGATGGTGACACTCGTGGTGGTGCAGCACTTTCAATAAAAGCTGTGACGGGCAAGCCAATAAAGTTTAGTGGTATTGGCGAAAAGATTGGTGATATTGAACCTTTCCATCCAGAGCGCATGGCTTCGCGCATACTTGGAATGGGCGATGTTTTGACTCTCATTGAAAAGGCGCAAGCTTCAATGGATCAAGAGCAAATCAAGAAAGTTGAAGAAAACCTTCGAAAGAACACCTTCACATTTGATGATTTCTTGATTCAGTTTGAGCAGCTTTCAAAGCTTGGGAACCTGACTGACATTCTTGCGATGATTCCCGGAGCCATGGGCAAAATCAGACCTGAGGATGTTGACGAAAGCAAAATCAAAGTGTATAAGGCAATCATTCAATCAATGACTCCAAAAGAGAGGGCAAACCCTGATCTTATCAAAGCGGGTCAAAGAAAGAGAATTGCAAATGGTAGTGGAACAACAATTCAGGATGTTAATTCACTTATCAAACAATTTGAGCAAGTGAAACTCATGATGAAGAATCAAAATAATCCGCGACTTAGAAAAATGTTTGGTGGAAGACGATTCTAAAAACGCAAAATCGCGCCAAAAGTGGTGAAAAACCGCATCAAAATCGATATATACAGCAAAAAATGCTTATATAAATATAAACTATGGAGGAAAAAATTATGGCAGTTAAAATGAGACTTACAAGACTTGGTGACAAGAAGAGCCCTTTCTATCGTATTGTTGTTGCTGATTCAAGGAAGGCGAGAGATGGTGAATATATTGACCTTATTGGAACATATAACCCTCTCAAAACCCCAGAGGTAGTTAACATCGATACCGAAAAGGCAAAGAAGTGGATTAGTCAAGGTGCTCAACCAACTGACACCGTGAAGGCTATTCTTGTTAAGCAAGGCGTTATTGAAAAGAAAAATGCTGAGAAAAAGCCTGCAAAAAAGCCAGCAGCCAAGAAAGAATCAAAGAAAGAGTAAGGAGTGTTTGATATGAAAGAATTGCTCTTTTACATTTTGAGTGAACTCGTTTCAAAGCCTGACAAAATCAAGATTGAAGAAACCGTTAAAGGCAATCAAGTTGATTTCAAGGTTGATGTTGACAACGACGATCTTGGCGCCGTTATCGGCAGAGGTGGAAGAGTTGCAAACTCAATCCGCACTGTTGTGAGGTCGATGGCGAGAAAAGAAAACAAGCGAGTTAATATTCGCTTTGAATAAGGAGGGCTGAATTTAGCCCTTTTTATTTTGACTTTCATTTTTATGATGTGTTATAATTTTTGCATGGAAGATTTGATAAGTGTTGCAATAATAAGAAAACCGCAAGGTGTTCGAGGCGAACTCCGCCTTTCTGTCTTTTTGGATAATGAAAGCGACTTTCCAAAACTAAAAAAGCTTTATCTTTCAAATGGTGACGCTTTTGATGTTGAAAGAGTTTTCAAAGTTGGTGGCGACTATGCCATCAAAATCAACGGAGTTAGCACTTTTGAAGAGGCTAACAAGCTCAAAAATCAAGAACTTTTTGCTATGAGAAGCGACATTGAGAAACTCAAAAATCCAAATGATTTCTTCATTGCGGACCTTCTTAATAAAACGGCAAGGTTTGAAAACGGCGAAATCGTTGGAGTAATCGACGATGTTGAAAACTATGGCGCAAGCGATATTGTTTTTATAAAGTCAAAGAAATATCATAATCTTTCGTTTGCAAACATTGGCGGCATCATTCTTGGAATAGACAAAGAAAAGCAGGAGGTTATTCTTGACGCAGACAAATTCAAACAAGTTTGCGTTTTTGATGAACAATGAGAATTGACGTTTTGACACTTTTTCCTGAAATGTTTGATTCGCTGAGAGCGAGTCTTATTGGCAAGGCAATAAACAAAAATTTGATTGACATCAACATCATCAATATTCGCGACTATTCAAAAGATAAACACAAGAAGTGCGATGACTACACCTTTGGCGGTGGGAATGGGATGTTGATGACGCCGCAACCAATCTATGACGCGATAACCAGCATCGAGGGTTATGAAAAGGCTCACAAGATTTATCTTTCACCACGCGGCAAGGTTTTCAAACAAAATATGGTTTCAAGTTTGACTAACTTTGACCATTTAATTTTGCTGTGTGGGCACTATGAGGGTGTTGACCAAAGGGTTATTGACCTTTTGATTGACGAAGAAATTTCTATTGGCGACTTTGTTCTAACGGGCGGTGAACTTCCTGCAATGGTGATTATCGACTGCATTTCAAGGTATATTCCGGGAGTTCTTGGCAATAGTGAATCAGTTGTGGATGAAAGCTTTTCTGATGGGCTGCTTGAATATCCTCAATATACGCGCCCAAGCGAGTTCATGGGGTTGAAAGTTCCAGAGGTCTTGATTTCAGGCGACCATGAAAAAGTGAGAAAATGGCGTGAGGAAGAGGCAAAAAAAATAACAAAGCAGCGCCGCCCAGACATAATGAAAAATTAGGAGCGATTGTTATGCAAATTAATTGGTTTCCGGGACATATGAAGAGGACTCTTGAAAGTCTTGAACGCGAAACAAAGAATATTGACCTTGTTTTGTATGTTCTTGATGGAAGGGCGTTTTTGTCAACTTTGAATCCAAAGATTGACGATATTGTGAAAAACAAGAGTATTCTATATGTTATTAATAAAGCTGATCTTATTGAAGAAAAAGATTCAAAACGCATTTTGAAATATTTTTCAGACCGACAAAAAAACGCAATTTGCGTTACTGGAACTGAAAAAACCGCTTCAAAACAGCTATTTGCGGCAATAAAATCAATTTTCAAAGAAAAAATTGAAAAATCAAAAATCAAAGGAATTGACCCTGTTTTCAAAATTATGGTCATTGGAACTCCAAACACCGGCAAGTCTAGTATCATTAACACATTGTATGGTCAAAAGAAGGCTGTCACGGGCGATAAAGCTGGCGTTACAAAGCAGAACCAATGGGTGAAAATTGAGAATAACTTTGTTTTGCTAGATACCCCGGGAACGCTTTGGCCAAAGATGGATGACGATGAGGTGAAGCTTAAACTCGCCTTCATTGGCGGAATAAAAAAGGATGTTGTTGACGACTCTGAACTTGGTTTTCAGCTCATTAAATATCTTGTGAAAACCTATCCAGAATGTTTGAAAACAAGATATAATGTTGATGGATTTGAACGCGAAACCATTGAAATTTATGACGACATTTTGAAGCGTCTTGGCTGCTTGATGCGTGGCGCTGAACTTGACTATGACCGAGGCGGAACAAAAGTTTTGGAAGATTTTAGAAGTGGACGAATGGGGAAAATTTGTTTAGACTAATGAAAAAGTACGATTTGGAAGAAAGAAAAAAAGTTGACAATGAATACTACAAGAAGGGCTACGCGCTTATTGGTGGGGCTGACGAAGTTGGCAGAGGGCCACTAGCAGGGCCTGTTGTTTGCGCTGCCGTTATTCTCAAACCTGACTGCGCAATTGAAGGCATTGACGACAGCAAAAAGCTGAGCGAAAAACGACGCGAAGAACTCTACGACAAGATTATAAATGAGGCTGTCAGCTATGATATTGAGTATGTTTTTCAAGATGAAATAGACGAAATCAATATTCTTGAAGCAACAAAAAAGTGTATGGCGAGGGCAATTAACAATCTCAAAACAAAGCCGGACCTCATGCTCATTGACGCGCTCGAAGGGTTGAAAATCAACTGCGAGTCAAAAGGCATTGTTCATGGCGATGCGCTCAGTTATAGTATTGGCGCCGCCAGCATTTTGGCAAAAGTTTCAAGAGACAGGTTCATGGAAAGCCTTGACGAAAAATACCCAAACTACAACTTCAAAAAGCATAAAGGCTATGGAACAAAAGAGCATATGGATGCCATCCGCAAATATGGTCCATGCGAGATCCATCGCAAAACATTTTTGAAGTTTCTTGACAAGGAGGCACTGTGAATAATCGATATAAGGGTGCACTTGGGGAGTATCTGGCGCAAAAATATCTTGCAAAAAACGGCTATAAAGTGGTTGACAAAAACTGCATTTTCTATGGTTGCGAGCTTGATATTGTTGCAATTTTGCCCAAAAAGACGCAAAAAAAGCTCATTATGCAAAAAAATCTTGAAGATAAAAATTTGCCTTTGATTTCGTTAAAAGAGCAATACAAGAATCTTAGTGACATGCTAATTTTTGTTGAAGTGAAGTATAGTGAGAACCGTGATTTTGGTGAGCCTTATGAGAGGGTCAACGAGTTCAAGCAGCGCCAAATTGCAAAAGCGGCTGAGGGGTATATCAAGAGCCGCAAAATCACGCTGCCATATCGTTTTGATGTTATTTCAATTGTTGGCGATGAAGTTGAGCATATTGAGGGTGCTTTTTAGTGTTATAAATTTTTAGTCGTTAATTAAAATATTTTGGCAAAACGCTTGATTTTTTGTTTGGCGCATGGTAGAATACTAGCGTGATTTTGAGTGGTCCTCTGTCTTTGAGCTACACGAACACTCTAACATACTAATTAAGGAGGCAAATAACATGAATATTGTTGATAATCTTGAAAAAGATGGTATGCGTACAGACCTTCCAAAATTCGACATTGGCGACACTGTGAAGGTGTTTGTTAAAGTCGTTGAAGGCAATCGTGAAAGATTGCAAGGTTATGAAGGTGTGGTTATAGCTCGTAAGAATGGTGGAATCAGAGAAACTTTCACTGTTAGACGCGTTTCTTTCGGTGTTGGTATTGAGAGAATTTTCCCACTTCATTCACCAAAGATTGACCATATCGACGTTATCAGAAAGGGTGACGTTAGACGCGCAAAGCTATATTATCTTCGTGAACGCTCAGGAAAGAGTGCAAAAATTAGAGAAAAGAAATAATTTTGAATTTATAATAACCGCCGTTTGGTGGTTATTTTTCTTTTTTAGACAATTATTGTTTTGCCAAAAAATCTTTTTGTGGTATAATAATAAAGAGGAATTATAAATGAAAAACAAATTATTGTTGATTGATGGCAATAGCATACTATATAGGTCGTATTATGCGTTGCCACTTCTTATGAGTGAAAATGGAATCTTCACAAACGCCATCTATGGCTTTGTTAACATGCTTGTTAAAACGATAAATGAAATTAGGCCAACCCATATGGCGGTTGCTTTTGATGTTTCAAAGAAAACTTTTAGAAATGATATTTATGCGGACTATAAGGGAACAAGAAAGCCGATGCCTGAGGAACTTGCTGCGCAAACTCAGCCGCTGAAAGATTTGCTTTCTCTTATGAATATTAAGATTATTCAAAAAGAGGGTATTGAGGCTGACGATATTTTGGGCACACTATCAAAGAAGTTTGACAACACCGAAGTTATCATCGTGACAGGCGATAGAGACTCCTTTCAATTGATTTCAAAAACTTGTTCTGTCTATTTCACCAAAAAAGGCATCAGCGACATCAAAATCATGGACACATTGTCGTTTGATGAAGAGTATCATATTCCGCCAACCTCTATTGTTGACTTGAAGGCGCTGCAAGGCGACGCTTCTGATAATATTCCAGGCGTTAGTGGAATTGGTGAAAAGACTGCTCTTGAACTCATTCGCTCATATACAACACTAAAAGGCGTTTATGACAACATAGAAAACATTGCTCCAAGAATTAAAAATAAACTTGAAGCTGGAAAAGATATGGCAGAGATGTCGTATCGCCTTGCAAAAATCAACACTGAGGTTGACATTGATGTTTCGCTTGATGACCTTCACTATGACTTTCCATTTAGCGAAGAGGTTTATGAGCAGTTCAAGATTTTCAAGTTTTCAAGCCTTCTAAACAGGCATGATATTTTTGGTGAGAAAAGAGTTGAAGAGCACAAACTTCAATATGAAAACATAAAACTAGACAACGCTCAAAAACTGCAAAATATGGTCTCTGCCATTGAAAAAACCGGTTCATTTTGCTCATTTTTCGATAGATTTGATAATTTCTATGTTTCTGCGAATGGTGAAGAATGGATGCTTGGCGCCGTTATTGATATGTTCACAGAGAACAATCTTGAAGTCTTGCTTTTTGAAAAATTGAAAAAATTCTATGAAGACGAAGGCGTTCGCAAACTATTCTTTGATAGCAAGTCGATGAGGCACAGGCTCCTCAAAAAGGGTATCAGCATCAATGGTAAGTTTGAAGATATTGCGATAATGGCGCATTTGGTTGAGGGCGTTTCAATAAAATTTCCAGAAGACATTATTGACGTTCCAAACCTTTCAATGAAGTGCCCGGCGCTGAGCTTGTCGATTTTGTATGAAAAGTTGCTGGCTGAACTCAAAAACATGAACATGGAAAAGCTCTATTATAATGTTGAGCTTCCACTTTCGGTTGTTCTTTTTGATATGGAAGCGGCTGGTTTCAAGGTTGACAGGGCGCGCCTCGAACAGCTTGGCGAGATGTATAAATCTGAAATTGACATTTTGATTTCAAAGATATATGAACTTGCAGGCGAGCGTTTCAACATCAACTCCGCAAAGCAACTTGCCGATATCTTGTATGGCAAACTCGGCTTGCCGCACAACAAGAAAATGTCAACTGGGGCAGAAGTTCTTGAAGAGATTATAAACTCACATGAGATTGTCCCGGTGCTGCTTCGTTATAGAAAAGTTAGCAAACTTTATAGCACATATATCGAAGGGCTCAAACCGCATATTGACGAAAACGATTTGGTTCACACAAGCTTCAAGCAAACCTTGACAACCACTGGCAGGCTTTCAAGCGTTGAACCGAATTTGCAAAATATTCCAATTCGCTCAGAAGAGAGCCGCGAGGTTAGAAGCATTTATATCGCGCGAAACCCAAATAATGTTTTGATTGATGCCGACTATTCGCAGATTGAACTCAGGCTGCTTGCGCATTTTTCTGGCGACCCATTCTTTGTTGGAGCCTTCAAAGAGGGGCTTGACATCCACACTCAAACCGCGTGCCAAGTGTTCGGCGTGACAAAGGAGAACGTGACAAGCGATATGCGCCGAATTGCAAAAGTGGTGAACTTTGGCGTTATTTATGGCATCAGCAACTTTGGGCTTGCGAACGACCTCAAAATCACCAACAAGGAAGCGCAGGCGTATATTGACGGATTCTATTCTCAGCATCCGCTTGTTCGCTCGTATATGGATAACGCCGTTAAAATCGCGAAAGAGACGGGGAGGGTTTCGACCATTCTTGGCAGAACGCGAAAAATGGTTGACATCAATTCCAGCAACTACATGATAAGAACGCGTGCTGAAAGAGCAAGCCAGAATATGCCGCTTCAAGGCTCCGCCGCCGACATCATCAAACTTGCAATGTTGAAAGTTTATAATGCTCTCAAAAAGGGCAGCTATAAAGCCAAACTCATTATGCAGGTTCATGATGAGCTCATCATTGACTGTCCGCTTGACGAGAAAGAAGAGGTCATGGCACTTTTGAAAGAGTGCATGAACACGGCGATGGAACTCAAAGTTCCGCTTGTTAGCGACGTTGTTGCGTCGTTCAGGTGGTCAGACGGGCACTAGTGCACTATTTGAAGATTTTTCAGCATAAAATTGTGCATGAAAAAAGTTATTATAGCTTCTCTTATTTTGCTTCTTGCAATTTTGCCCATTGTTGCGCTTCGTATTGTTTATCCCGTTCGCTACAAAAAGGAAATAGCCGCCGCGTGCGATAGAAATGGAGTTGACAGAGTGCTTGTTGCAAGCATCATTTTCTGCGAAAGCCGATATAAAAAGAATGCTGTTTCAAACCGCGGAGCAAAGGGGCTCATGCAGCTAATGCCCTCAACGGCAATGAGTTTTTATGGTGGCGAAGACTTTGATGAAAGCGTGCTCTTTGACCCGCAAACCAACATTGAAATTGGCACGAAATATTTGAAGTATCTCTTTGAAAAGTATGATGATGAGATTGTTGTGCTTTCGTGCTATAACGCGGGTGAAAGTGTTGTTAGAACTTGGCTAAGCGAGGGGGAACTGGAGATTGAAAACATCCCTTTCAAGGAGACGAAAAACTACGCTCAGAAAGTTTTGAAAATGAAAAACTACTATAAAAAATTTTTTTGAGCAAGGTTTATGCCCCTCATTCGCTTGCGTTTTATGTTTTTTGTGGTATATAATAAATTGACGGAGAAAGGTGAATGGTTGATATCTACGAACACACGATTGAGAACAATTCTTTTGATAAGATTCTGGCAAAAAAGTGTCAGTACTTGATTTGTGTTAACAACAAAAATGTGCAATCTTATCAGGTTGGAAACATTTTGACTTTGAAAAATAACGACGGAGCAAGCGCGAAAGCAAGAATCAAAAACTTTCTTTATTTCACAAACATAAAAGAACTCGCAAACACCATTGGAAAACAAAAGTGCGGATTCTCCGCTGGCGTTAACCTCGATAAACTTGAAGACGAATATAACCACACCTTCGAGCCAAAACAAATCGACAAATTCGGGTTTGTTGCGATTGAGTTTGAATTGGTATAGAATGCACCAGAAATGGTGTTTTTTTTGTTGTAAGTTTTGTTTTGACAAATTTATGCTTTGTGATATATTTGATTTGTTAGAGGTGTTTTATGGAAATTTGGGATTTATATGATGGCGAAAGGCAAAAGACTGGAAGGACAATGAGCAAAAGCGAGAAGTTCCCTGAGGGAGACTACCGCTCTTTGAGGATTCATGTGTGCCTATTTAATAGCAAGGGTGAAATGCTCATTCAACAAAGAGACCACAGCAAAAAGCACTGGCCAGAACTATGGGATTTGACGCTCAGCGGCGGCTCAATCGCTGGTGAAAACTCTGCAAAAGCAGCCAGTCGTGAAATAAAAGAAGAGTTGGGGCTTGACCTTGACCTCTCAAACGAAAGGCCGGTTTTCACTATGAATTATGACAACGCATTTTATGACTATTTCATAATTGAAAAGGACATCGACATTGATAGCGTCGAGTTCAAGGACGGTGAAGTTCAAGCAGTCAAATGGGCAAGCGAAAAAGAAATCCTGAAGAAGATTAAAAGAAAAGAGTTTTTGCTCTATTATCCGTCTTTTATCAAAATGCTCTTTGAGATAAGAAAAACAAAGAATGTTCTTCAGCCAGGGAGCGAACTTAAAATTTAGAAAAAGCGAGGGGAAAACATGGAACTAATGGACCTTTATGATGAGGAGCGTCAAAAACAAAAAACCATTATTGAAAAAGGGCAAAAAATACCAAGCGGGCTTTGCTCTTTGAGAGTGCATCTTTGCTTGTTTAATAGCAAGGGTGAAATGCTCATTCAGCAAAGGCACAAAAACAAAAAACATTGGCCAGAGGCTTGGGACATTTCGCTAAGTGGCGGCGCTCAAAAGGGGGACAGCTCTAAAGCGGCAATCACTCGCGAAGTGAAAGAAGAATTTGGGCTAGACATTGATTTTTCTGGCGAACGAGCGTATTTCACCATTAATGCCGACAACTGCTTTGACGATTTTTATATCATTGAAAGAGACATTGACCTAAAGTCTATACACTTTGACGACGGCGAGGTGCAGGCTGTTAAGTGGGCGGGAAAGGACGAAATTTTGAAACTTATGAAAAACAAAAAATTCATTCAATATTACCCAGCGTTCATAAATGCGATTTTTGAGATGAGAGCAAAGAGGGGAATCTACTTGCCAAACACAGAGAAATATTAAAAAAGCAAAAGAAAAACGGAACTGCTAAGTTCCATTTTCTTTGGCTTGATTTGAGATATGTTACTTCCTGGTGGGAGGGATGGGATT
>CANQQH010000011.1 GCA_947625955.1 uncultured Clostridia bacterium
CCCACTCGTTTGAAGGGTAAACTCCAAGCAAGCGTGCTTTGAGCCTGTTGCTTCGTTGCCCTGGTGCGCTATAACCAGCGTCATAACCACCATAAATCGAGTCACCAACAACACCGGTGATTCCACTATAACCACGCATTGAATCAAACCAGTTGAGACCTGAATTTGGATTTTGCGAATATGCAAACAAAACTTCGGCATCAACCATGTTAGAGCCGCCATCGCCAATCGAAACGAACGCATAGAGCGGAACCGACTTGATAGTGAGGCTTTCGGTCAATTCTTTGTTTTCACCCGCGCCGGCCAAATCGCTGTTGTCAACATGGACAGCAACTTTTGTGTCCGCCATGAAAACGAGATAGTCTTTCTGCCCGCTGCCCAAGTCGGCAGAAACAACATTTCCTGCCGTCCATCTGATAACAAGCGGATTGGATGACGACGACGATGTCACCTGCCCAATGCTGTCGAGCGCATTGACTCGCATTCGTAGCGGCAGCGATTTTGCCAACAAGGCTTTTTGGTCTGCCGTGAGATTCCGGATGTTCGTGTCAGACTTGAAGAGCCCCTTTGTTACAGGGTCGAGATAGTATTTTTTGCTCGCCTCGTCATAACGAAGCCCGGTGTAGTCTGTTCTTATTCTTGGAGTAATGGTGGTTGAGTTTTCAGCGTAGGTTGATGCGTCTTCGACCGATGCAACCACATATTGCGGGCTATCAAGACTAACGAATTCGCCATTATCTTTCTTTCTTAGTTCGTTTTTGATTTGAGTTGGATAGCCAACACGGTTCGAGAATGTTCCGTCGATATAGCCTCTTGCAACAACGAGTCCTTCATAGCGCGAGTCATAGACTTCGCTCTTGAAAGCGTGAGAATAGCCGCTTCCGTCAACATAGGTTTTGTTGTTGACAACCGGAATATAGCTGTCGTTTGCGGAGTCGTAGTAAGCAACGATAAATATTGCTCCGGCTGCCTCTTCATAGGCGTCAACTCTTGGACGATAGACTCTGTTGCCAGTGTCCTTATAGTTGACCATAAATTCTTTTGTGGTGTCAAAACTGTTAGCAAGATATCTGCCGTTAACATAGCCGCCATTTGCTGCATATTCCCAATTGATGAGAGGGTTGTTGATGTTAACGATTGCCATTTCAACTTCTTCGGAGAGCATATAGTCAATAACATCTGCCATAACGAGATATTCTTCTTTGGTTGCAACAAGTCCTTCTTTTCCCCCGTCGTGAAATGGAGCCCAATTCTTGTTGTTTTGGTAGATATACGCATCAGGAACGGTTGCACCAGACCTTGTTAAAAAGTTTTCATATCTAATCTTGTCAATAGTTGAGTCGAATGTGATGTTGGCTTTCGTCAAAACTTCGTTATACTTCCATGTGTTATATGCCATGGTAAGCTCTTCTTTTTTGAGATCGTTAAGGTTTTGCCCCTGCACTGTTTCATAAGAAGTAAAACCTCCACTCGCCACTGCTTCTGAAAAATACACATCATAGTATGGTTTCATTTCGTCGTAGCGTTTTGCCACATCTTGAACTGAAGAAACACCAAAGTCCCAATTCCAAAGATTAAATTGAAGGAGTTTAGATTGAAGATCCATATCATAGAGATATGGCTCACCATTGTAGATGAACTTGTAGCCCCAGAAACCATAACCTATATTAAACCCGCCCGGTCCGTCAAGCATGACCCTTGTGGTGTAGTCACTTGGGTTAACAGGTTTGAGGGCGGTTGAAATTTCCATTCGTTTAGAAGAGTATTCACTATACCTGCTTTTGACTATGTTTTCATCTGTGATTGGTATTCCATTGTCTTTAATTACATTTCCTTCTTTGTCAAAAAATAGTTCAGCCCAATAGGAGTTGGTTGCGCCATAGCGCGAGTCGTTGTTGGCATAGACCCTATACCTATTCGCGTCATACGCCGAGGCAACGAACACCTGGCTGCCAAGCGACTTTGCGTTGTTAACATTCAACGCTTTGATGAGGCTCGCCAAGATTGCGTTTGATGCCAAAATACCCATCACGAGCATGATTGGAAACAAGACAACAAGAGCAATGGCTCTGAGTGAGCGTTTGAAGATGCCTCTTTTGCTGTTGTCACCCTTATCGTCGGAGCTGTTAACATAGTCCCATTCGCTTTTGATGATTGCAATGATGGTGAAAACGATAAGAAGAACAGCGAAGATACCCATCATATACCTGAACACACGCTGAACGGTTGAGTTATAGAGGAACCTGAAAATAACATCGCTATCTGCAATCGTGCTTGCGCTAACCCTTCCGTTGAGCCAATAGTCAAGCCCGATGAGTTTTTGCGCGAAGAATTGGAAGAAGTCAACGATGTTGAGGACGAAGCGGATGAGAATATAGATGAACTTGCAGATACCATCGAGGAACCACATTCCAAGGTTGCCAAAAAAGTTGCCTATGGTCGTCCACATGCTTCTGTTCATCGGGCTGCCCAGCCCCGCATTCGAACTCAAAAAATTAAAAACTCTCAAAATGCCATCCATATGCTTTTCCCCTTGAAAAGTATTTCATCCCGCGCTTAGTATTCGCCTTAAAAATTTATTTATTTTCTTTGCCTTTCGCTTCGTCAAAATTCGTGCATTAACACATTATTTATATAAAATATACCACAAGTTATATTTTTATCAAAACAATTTCAGCCATTTTAGAAAAAAATTATAAATTTTTGAGCAGCAAAAATGCCCTCTTTGAAGCCAAAAAGTTTTCATTGCTTTTCCCTGCCTTCAAAAGCACCTGAAAAATCCACTATTTTGTAAAAAATTAATTATTTTTTGAATAAATGTTGCAAAATAAATGGTCAAAGGTTCCCAAACAAAACACCTAAAAATTGCAAAAAAAATATTTGTTCATGGCGTTTGCATTTCGCTTTGATTAGCAAAGCTTTTTTATGCCCTCCCCTAGTATATTTGCCAGCATAAAACCCAGCAAAACTTACGCCGAAAAATACCTGATTTTTGCTGAATATTACTAAAATGATGCTCCCGAAATGCGCCACAAAAAGCATAATTACCATTACAAATCAAGCTCAAAAGCGCAGCTAAAATTCCAATTAATTGGCAAAAAGTTGCATTCGCAAAATAAATAAGCAACAAAATTTGCCGCAAAAAAATCTCGAAAATCATTTGACTGAATAAACAAAACACGAGAAAAAAATTGAGGCGAAAAGCCTCGAAAAAAGATTGTCAAATTTGAAAAAATACACAAAAAAAGAGCGCCAATAATGGCGCCCGAATTTGTTTGCTGATTATCTAAACAATGCAAGAAAATTATTGCCGCTTGGATTGTTGATCTTTCTGCCTGAAATCAAATCATGGATCCAGTTGCTTCCCAAGATAACATAAACAACCGAGATGATAACTGCTGCAACAACAACACCAATAACAAGGTTAACGAGTCTCTCTTTTGCTTTGTTACGATCATCTGTCTCCTCTGCTTTTGCAAATTGAACACCGATGATGATACCATAAACCAAACCGAAAGATACTACCATTGCGATGAGCACAGGCATAACAACGTTAACAACGCTGATATATGATTGCCAAGCGCTATCAACAATTTCTCCGGCCGCATCACCACCAGTTGCCATAAGATTTGCCAAACTATTAATGAAATTCATAACATCCTCCTTTATTATTTAGAGCCCTAAATAATCGAGGCTCATTTGTTTAATGAAAATGTAACACATTTGTTGCGACAAAATCAAGCAAAAATGGGCGTTTTTTGCATTTTTTTTAATTTTTTCCATTTTTTTGATTTTTAATCAATTTTGCCTTTGTTTTATGAGTTCATCCAAACAACAAGTGGACCACGAATTGCATACAAAACGCCTATCAAAACCAAAACAGCAACAAAGCCAATGATACCATTAATTAGTATTTTTTGCATCTTTGCCCTTTCATCTGTTGTTTCAGCTTTTGCAAATTTCACACCAACGATAACGCCATAGATGAGCCCAAGAGCTGCAACAACGCTGAGCGCGTATGGTCCAATAAGAGTTATCGCCTTATAGAGTGGGTCAAGCGAACTATCGGCTTGCGCCCCGCTGCCCAGAAGTTTCATTGCATTATTAAAGAAGTTTCCCAACATATTCACTCCCCATTTATTATTTTTGATGATATCAATTTTCAAACCAAAAGTAAAGCAATAATTGATGTTTTTATTAAAAAATGCAAAAATCGGCAAAGATTATTTGCTTCATAAAATAAAAAGTGTATAATAAATATTAAATTGTAACTCGGAGGACTCTATGGGAAAAGAAAAACGCGGAAGAACAAAACTCCAAGACTATATCCTAAACTTCATTATCTTTGGCGCAGGCTCTTTGGTCTTGGCTATTGTTCTTGGTTCGATTTTAACAATGCTCGTTGACGGCATTGATATTAGTTTTCAAACTTTCTTTTCAACAATAGCATCTGGCAAATGCGCAATGATATCCTTTATTATCTTCGCTGCCCTCATGCTGTTTGTTATTATCTATGTTCCATCGGCAAGCAAAGGTAGTAGCGGCCTCAAAGGTAAAGACAAGATGGAAAACCAACGCTTTCTAACAGATAAGGAGCTTGACGGCAAGTTCAAGCACTGCTACTATGACGAACTTCCAAACATGTCGCTCACCGGCGTGCCTTTTCGCGCTGTGAGAAACGGAAAGCGCATCAAAATCCACTTCACCCCAGACTGCCACGCCCTGATCATCGGTGCTACTGGTACTGGTAAAACTGTTTCGTTTATTGAACCTGCGATTCAAATTTTGTCGTCGCTCAAAAACAAGCCAAGCATGTTCATCACCGACGCCAAGGGTGAACTTTATTCTCACCACTCTCAAAAACTCTACGACATGGGCTATGACCTCAAACTTCTTGACCTCACCGAGCCATATAACTCAATCCAATGGAACCCTCTTGAAAGCATCTATGACGACTGGCAACGCCAACTCCATTTGGAAGAGGAAATCTTGAAGCACACCAACGACCCTGTCAGTGGCTATAAATTCATTAAAGTTGGCGACATTAACGATAGTGAGTGGTATGAGTTCGACGGCAAGGCTTTCAGCACTCTTAAAGAAGCGCTCGTTGAAGTTGAAGTTGGAAAAGCAAAGCTCAAAGACGACTGCATGGAAAACCTCACCGATATCGCTGGCGCAATCTGCACCATCACCAACGAGAAAGACCCAAGCTGGGAACAAGGCGCAAGAGACTACTTCCTCGCCGTGCTCATCGCCATGCTTGAAGACAGCGAGAACGAAGCTCTCGGCATGACAAGGGAAAGGTTCAACTTCTTCAACGCCTATAAAATTGCCATGAACAAGGATGACGACTATGAGGTTGTGAAGCAATATTTCAGCGGAAGAAGCCCTCTTTCAAAAACTCGTCAGCTCGCCGCAAACATCACTCAAACAAACGCCAAAACAACTCGTGATGGCTATATGTCAACCCTCAACACCAAGCTTTCAATGTTCTCGGATAATGGTATTTGCTTCCTAACAAGCAAGAACAATGTTGACTTCTATAACTTCGACGAGAAACCAACCGCATTCTTCATCAAGATTCCTGATGAACGCGAAACGCGTTACACTTTGGCTTCTGTTTGCATTTCGCAGGCCTACAAGCAATTCGTCGCAAAAGCGAGAGCCAACGAAAGAGTCAACTCCGACAAGATGGCTCACCTCAAACGCCCACTCTTCTACATCATGGATGAATTTGCGAACCTTCCAAAGGTTGAAAAACTTGAAAAGATCATAACCGTTGCGCGTTCGCGTTGGGTATATCTCAACATGGCGATTCAGTCATATTCGCAGCTTCAAAACGTCTATGGAAAAGAAACCTCAGATATCGTGAGAGGTAACTGCAAGGCAACAATCTATCTTGGAACCCCTGACCTTCTCACCCGAAAAGAGTTTAGTGAAGAGCTCGGCTCCTACACTATTGAAACTTCGAGCAAGAGCAAGGCAGACAAGAAAGGCAAAGACGGGGGCGACGGCGCTTCAACCAACACCCAACTTCAAACCGTTCCGCTTGTTTACCCTTCCGACCTCGACAAGATTCCTCTTGGTGAAAACATAACAAAAATGTTCCAAAGCTACCCTGTTCGCTCGATTATCACCCCATACTTCAAGTGCACCGACATCTATGAGATTGGAGCCTATCAACAGCCTTTCATCCCTGGCAGAAGAATGAACGAGCAAGAAGTGTTCTATGATATAAGAAGAAGAAACAAACTCGTGCTTGTCTATGATGAATAGTCTATCCTCCCCCACAACTTGTGGGGGATTTTTTTTAGCATAATTGTTTTTATAATAAAGCAAACTAAATTTATATATATAAAGGGGGCTAATTCGTTTGCGTGTCTCGTTTGATTTGTGATAATATATTCATAAGGTAGAAAGTATGAAAAAATTTTGTTGTTTTCTTTTGGTGATGATGTCTGTGATTCTTGGAATCTCATTTTTCAATCTGCCAAAAACCGAAAAAACAACGAATATTGTTGCAAGCGCCGAAGAAACTCAACTTAATATTCCTGAATGGGTGTTTAGCTATATCAGCATTTCGCAAGACGGCAACGGCGCGCACGCGGGCCACACCTTCACCGCGAGAGACTTCACTTCCGTTGATTTCAGCAACCTCAGCGGCGCACAAACTTATAGCGAAACCATTGGGCTCTACACCTCAAAAACCATAACCATGAAATGCCTGGACCTGTCGTCGTTTTATAATAGTCTTTCAATAAGAATCAACGGCGAGGATGTTATCATCAATAACGCCTACCAGCAAAGCGACTATATCAAGGTTATCGACAACGCCTACTACATAGTTTTTGACAACAGCACAGCATCCGGACAAGACAAAATTTCAAGGGTCCGCATAACGCTCAACAGCGGGATTAGTTATAGCGAATTTAGTTTTCTTCTAATTCAAACCCAGCTCAACTTCGTGAAAGACAGCATCCTTTGGGAGTTCGCCCTCAACGACGAGCAGACCGATGTATCCGAACCAACGGCAGGCTGCACCTATCCCCCAATCACTCTAAAAATTCCAAACGGAACAATCTATAATCCCGTTCATGTAAGCTTTGTTTATTGCGGCGAAAAGTTCGAGGTTTATAACATCGGCGGCACGCTCTATAACGCCTATGACGATTCCCCTCTCAGCTATCAAACAATTGTCTTCGACCTTTCGGGAACCTACACCGTTGATATCTTTGATAACACCGACACCGCGCACTATGAGGGCAATAACCACAAGACCTACAACTTCATCATTGAAAACACAACAACCCCAATGGATAGATTCTATTTCCACGCCTTCATCGAAGAAAATGGAAATATTATCATGAACGAGCAGCACTCAAACAGCAGAACAATTGTTGAACTTGTGAACCTCAATGCAACAAGTATAAGAAACCAGGTCACAAAAATTGTTGTAACGCGTTCATATAGAGAAGCATCAGAAAAGAACGATGAGCAAACTTCCTATATCGGCTCCGACATCGACAATATTATCGACAATCAAGATTGCTCGCTCGCCTTCGACCAAGATGGTATCTATAAAATTGATATCTATCTAAACAACGATAATGAGCCCGCTCGCTCCTTCTCGTTCACGCTCATTGCCAGCATCATGGAATCCTATGAAATCGAAGACGCGCTCGACGAAAACGGCAACACGGCCCCTGCAAGCTTCTCTGTTGCCCCAGACGAGCAGTCGAACGTTGTTAATCGCTACGAAATAAGCCGTCAGGTTGAAACAACCTATTCAAGCAGCAAAACACCGCTGAAAAGCTTTTCAAGATATTCCTATAATATTCGCATCGCACGCTCTGCCCCTTCAATTTCAGGAACGGTAAAAAATGGCGGCTCAACTTCTAGTGATGTTGCACTGGTTGTTCGCGGCGTTGGAAAGCTCCAAGTGTCTGTTTCGCAAGACGGCAAAACAACAACAAGAGAATATAAAACCGACGACAGTCTCCCAACCTTCACGCAAACCGGAAAGTATGTGATAAGGCTGGTTGACGAAATGGGCAACCAAGTTTCATTCTCGTTCACAATCAACGTTAAAATGAACGCCGCCGCAATCACCCTCATTGTTATTGCAGCAGTTGCGCTCGCCCTCACCGTTATTGCAATTATCGTTTCAAGAATGCGCGTTAAAGTAAGATAACAAAAAAGCTCAAAACAAATCGTTTTGGGCTTTTTCTTTTGTGTTTTTTTGCCATCTCTTTTTGCGTCGCTACTATATTCAGCACTGTTATTTTTTACAACAAAAAAGTGGAGAAACTCTCCACCTAAAACTACTTTTCAGCTTTTTCTGTTTTCTTTGCTCTTTTTGGCTTTGCTTCGGTTTCTGCACTTTCAACCTTTTCAGCTTTTGCCTTTGCCGTTTTCTTTGGCTTTTCCTCAGCTGCAGCTTTTGGTTTTGAAGCTCTCTTTGGTTTTTCTTCAACCTTCACTTCTTCAACCTTTGCCTCTTCAACTTTTTCTTCCTTTGGTTCAGCCTTCTTTTTCTTTGCGGTTTGAACAGCTATGAACTTTGAAGAAACATCAGCTTTCTTTCTATCAGCTTTATTCTTGTGGATAACGCCTCTTGAAACGCTTTCGTCAATGATGGCAACTGTTTCAGGATAAAGTTTCTTCACAAGATCTTTATCTTGAGCAGAAGCAGCAGCATTGAACTTTTTCAAAGCGGTTGCGAGTTCAGATTTATAAGCCTTGTTAACCAGTTTGCTTTTCTCGCTAACATCAACTCTCTTCTTTGCAGATTTAATATTTGGCATAACTACATTACTCCTTAGAATTTCTAACGAGTGTAATTTTAACACACACATTTTAGTTTTGCAAGTAAAAAATTGAAATAATGTTATTTTTTTATAAACTGAATAGTTTTAATCTTTTATTCAGTAAAAGATTAAAACTTTTTTCTTTATTGATTGTTTTAGTTTTTTGCGAGTTTATTACAAGGGGGTGAGTTCTATTCGTAGAAGTAAAGCGACTAAGAAAAAGCTGCCTGCTTCACAAAAGACTTTTTGTAAGAAACTTCAAGGCGCTGATGATGTTTATTTGACCAGAACAAAAATCGCGGTTCGAAATGTTCGAAACGGCAAAAATGGTCGCATTATATCTGATCGAACAAAGTACTTCCCGAAAACAAGCGAAAATCTATCTTGTGCCGGGAAAATGTTCGGTAAGATAAGAAATGGTCGGTATTGAATTTAAGGAGAAAGTTATTGACGAAAGAATTTGACAAAAAAGGTAAGAGAGGAAAAGTTCAAAATCGATTAATGAAAAAGGTGCCTGATAAAGTTAATAAAGGGGCTTCTTATAAATCGATTAAAGCGTTATCTATGCAAACAAAAAAAACCGTTTTGAAACCGGCGAATAACAATCTTGCAAAACCCCACAGGGTGAGTCAAGATGCACAAAGTATGGCTGTTGATAAAGGGCCCAAACAGCAATTCCCTAGTGAATTCCCTTTTTGGGCAAGGTTGAAAATCGGCAAACATCGAACAACTCTTGTAATTGATGAGGATCAGGCTTATAACAAGAGAAGGAAAAGGTTTGAAGATGGTTATGTTAATCGTGAGGCCACTCATACTTACAAAAAGGATTATGAAGAAATTTCCCCTAATCCTGATAAAGATGATTGTGAGCCAATGTATTTAAAAAGGCCAACTAAAAAGCCAAAGCGTATGTTTGAACCCCACAATAAGAGTTTGTCTATGCCTCAATTTTTAATAGACCGTTATAGCAAAAACAATAAAAAATAGGCAAAAAAAGAATTGCAATTCCGGCCTTTCGCCTATTCCTTATAAATAAGGTCAATGCAATTCTATTAGAATATACCATACTAAAATTTAAAAGTCAATACTTTTTCCCCAAAAAAATCGACGTCGATACTAAAATTGACTTCGTATTTTTCAAATTGTCTGCTAATTGAGTTCTTAAGCTTTATGCATAAGAGTGTTTGAAATTTTGCAGACGCATATCACAATTGAATAAAAAGTGTAAGTCCTATGAATTAAGGTAGTAGGCACAAAATCAATACTTTCAAGTTGATTATTATTGATTATTTGTAAATAAAAAAATGATAAAGGAGAATTAAAAAATGGCAAATAATGTTAAAAGATTGATAAAGGAAGATGGAATTGTTCTTGAAAAAATTTTCAAAGCTGCAACGTCAAGTTTTAAGGGTCAAGATGGGCGCGAAGTCGCTGCTCAACCTGATAGATATGTCTTGAAAGTTGTTAGCGGTGAGAGTTTCAAAAAAGAAACTGGTTTTGTAAACTCAACTGTGCTTGAATACAGAGTTGAGAAGGAACTTTTTGAAAAAGTTGTTGCAAACACTCCTGTTGTTGCAAGTTATGAGTTGTCTAATTATGGCGCAAAGGCAGTTTCGATTTCACTAAAAAATTAATAAAGGAGAATCAAATTGGCAAAAGAAATTTGTAAAGCTGTTATGTGGGTGCTTATTGGTATCATTCTTGCTGTTGGTGTAACTTGTTTGACAATTTGTATTGGAGCTGCTGTTAACGGAGTTAGCTTTGCTCAGCAAATTGTTACTTGGTTTGGTCCAAAGGAAGTCAAAGACGTGGCCGAAGCAATCGCTCATACTTTTTCTGCAATTAGAATGGTTGCATAGTTAAAATATGAAAGTTATATTTTGGGTAATTTTAATTGCAGTATTGGTTGTTCTATTTGGAACATGGCCACTCTCAATTCTCTCAAAAGTATTTGAGTGGATCTATATTGCATTAAAATGGGTTGCCAAAGGTCTTGATTTCTTTAATTGGAATGGTATTGTTTAATTTTATTAAAAAGCACTATTTATATGACTTGCGTTGTATTTTTAGTGCTTTTTTTAGAAAATTTCTGAAAAAAGGAGTTATTATGCTTTCTTCAAAACAAGCCGGGAAAAAATGGGCGCGAAAAGTTTTTAATGAAAAAATTAATCACGCCCACCGGAAATCTAAAAATTTGAATTCTATTGTTTACTCAAAGGCGATTGGTTCGTGTTTCAAAGTTGCAACAACAACTAATGAAAGAATCAATGATAAGAAACATGGTCAATTTTATAAGTCATCAAGTGACGAAATGGTTCGTTTGATAACTGACTTTTGTAAAAATAGAAATCTCTAAAAGTCGATATTAAAAATAAAATTAAAGGAGAATTTAAGTGAAAAAATTTTTTAATTTTCTTGTTGGTTGCTTGGCTTTTGTTGGTGCTTTCATATCTATTTTGTATATTTATGTTCTTTGCACAAAAACTGATATTTATAGAGGGTCAACTTCTACTTATGCTTTGAATGTAGTTGATCCGGCAACTGGCAATAAACTTCCCCCACTCTCTTTGAATTATTATGAAAATTTCAATGGAACTGGAAAAGAAGTTGTTGAATTTAGGATTAATGCTTATTCTGATCAAAAAAAGCAAGCACTTTATTGTAAAGGTTTTCAGCTTGTTATTGAGAAGAATGGTGATTCTAAACTTTATTATTATGATAGTTATAATGGTGAGTCTTGGGATTCAGGTCATGTTTATGATGACACCAATGACGATGGGCAAAATAAAAACTTTTTTTATATTGACATTGATGGTGAATTAACAGCTGTTCGTCTTGATGGAAGTTATGAAGCTGATGTTCAAAACACTGTTCCCTTTTTACGTCGTATGGGAAATGCCATTACAAATTTTTTAACTTTTAGATGGTCTAAAAATTCACAAAAAGACTATTGTAATGAGTATGTCAAAAAAACTGTTTATTTTAATTATACTGACTTATTGTTGAAATTAAAATCTATTGCTCGTAGTTCTTCATACGGAACTGGCTCATATGTTATGGACCTTATTGACCTTGGTGATTTTTTGCATATGTATTCAGTAGATTCTAGTGGAACTGTGTCCGACAAGCCTATTGGTAATGATGGGCAAATAAATAGCTATTTTTCAATTTCTGTAAATTATGATAAGCGTGGCATGGTTTATGCGGGACAATCTATGTTCAAAAGCGTTGCGCTTGATTCAGATTTTAATATTTCTGGAATTGATTTTAACGTTAATTATTGGAAAAAAACCATTGAATTTAATTTGACTGAACAAAATTTTGAAAGAAGATATTCATCTATTGATTCAGGCTTTTATTATTCCCTTTCATCAAAATTTATTAGTGAATTGAAAACATTTATGGAATCTGATATGGAAATAAATATTGTTTTTGATTGCACTCATATTAAAGATACCAAAATTCTTGGTTTTGATAATTATGCTCTTTATGGCTTAAAAATCAATTCTCTAAAAATTATTGGCAATGGTGGAAATTTTAATTTACTTGTTGGTTCTATTAAAAATACCGGCTTAACAAAGATTGTTGCACAAAATATTACCATCAATAATCTTTCTGGTGTGGAGGTGGAATATGAAGTGGTATAGTTATTTACTTTGTTTCATTTTAATTTTGTCAGGTGTTTTTTGTTCCATAGGTCTTGTTCATGAATTTAATGTTGAAAGTGGTGTTTATGGAACTTTTGAAAGTGTTGAAACCATAAATAAATATAATGACGTTTTGAAAGTTGATAAAGGTGTTATTCCTTTTGAAACTGAAAATTACAAAGATTATACCGCAGTTGTTACTGAAGAATATACATATTTTGATGGTAAATATAACGATTATGCTGTTATGTTTAATGGCAATCTTTTGAGCGATGTTCAAATTTATGCTGGCAAAATTACTGCTTCAATTAATTTGAATTTCTATGACAACTATGGTGAAAAAATTACAACTTCTGTTGTCAATATTCTTATTGAATTTTTTGATAGCAACACAAAAATAACTTTTACAACTCAAAACATTGATAATTCGTATGCTTATTTGAATCAGTATATGAATGTTAATGGCTCTGTTTTGAAAGTTGTAATGCGAGGCATTTATGAATAGAAAATCTATATTTTTGTCAATCGTTCTAATTATTGTATTTGTTGGCATAGGTGTTGCAGGCTATATGTTATGGCCTGCAATAAATGGTGCTATAACAAAAAATAAATATTATTCCAGTGAACAAGTTCAAGAAGCCTATGATAAAGGCTATTCTGATGGTATAAACAATGAGACAGAACTTAATGCTCAAATTGAATTTTATAAAAATTCTACTGATGAATATTATTCTCAAATTGTTGTGTATCAAAAACAAATTGAAGAAATGAAGTCTAACAATAAGTCTTTGCAAAATAGTGTTGATAGTCTGACAGCGTTAAAAGCTGAAAATGAAATAACCATTCACGATTTGCAAAGCACTAATACTTCAATTTTGGCTCAAATTGAAGAATTGAATTCTTCGATTGGTGATTTGACTGCACAAAAAAACGAGTTGGCTATGCAGTTGAAAAATTCTCAAATTAGTGTTTCAAATTATGAACAACATGTTTCAAGTTTGAATGCTCAGATTTCTTCTGCTCAATCTCTAATTAATCAATTAAAATCGTCTAATGCATCTAATTTGGAATTGATAAATAGTCTCAATTCGCAAATTCTTTCATTAAATACTCAAATTAGTGAATTGACTTTGCAAATTCAAAGTAATGGTTCTATTGTTTCAAGTTTGAACAAAAAAATTGCCGAACTTGAAAAATCGATTGAGTATTATGAAAGCTATATTAAAAGCTTGCAATCCGAAGAAAAGGTTGTTGTCATTTTGAATTTGATGGCAGTGTAATTAATGTTCAGGTTGTTTCTAAGGGTTCGAAAGTTTCAATTGTTGACCCACAATCCACTGATTATGTGATCTTCAATTATTGGACCGTTGGTGGTGATAAGATTACTCTTAGTGATTATACTATCAACGATAGTGTAACAATCGTTGCAAATGTAACTTATAAATTTGACGTTAAATTTATGGTTGATGACCAACAATCTGAAAAACAAATTGTTGAGAAAGACCATTTTGCAACTTTTCCTACTACTACCCCATCTAAACCTGGTTATGAGTTCGATGGTTGGACTATCAATGGTGTTGATATTGTGGAAGTCACTAGTTATAAAATAACCGGAAATACAACATTTATTGCCAAGTTTACTAAACTTCACAATGTTGTATTCTTATATGAGAGTGAAACAAAATCAACTCAAAGTGTGCGTAATGGCGAGTATGCTCAAAATGTAAGTGTTGAAAGCACTGAATATAAAGTATTTAATGGTTGGACTGTTGAGGGCATAAAAGTTCAAGTTGATTCTTATAAAATCACTTGTGACGTTACTTTTGTTGCAAGTATTACTTATTACTATGACGTTACATTTATGTCAGAAAATAATTCAATTCTAAATGTTATCGTTAAACAAAATGACTATGCAAATTTTACTGGTGATATTCCAGTATATAGTGTTGAACATTATGATTTTGTTGGTTGGACAATTAATGGAAATGATATTGTTGATTTGACTTCATATAAAATTACAGCAAATACAACTTTTATTGCAAAATTTGATTTTCATCAATGTATAGTTTATGTATATGATAAGCCTTATGGGTCTTCAGGTGTTTCTGTTGTAAAAACAATGAAAGTTCCTTATGGAAGTGTGCTTGGTAGTGTTGATTTTGTTCCTGAACTCACTGACGATCAAGGTCTTAAGGGTTGGAAATATGGGAATTTAGGTTCTTGGTTCACATTTGATTTTAATCCTGCCACTTTTGAAATTAAAAATGATATTTGTATTTATCCTATTATTGAACAAATTGTATCTTATATCTATGTTTATGATGGTTCTCAACTTATTTATAATAATCGTGTTGAAAAAGGAACCATTCTTGATTTAAGTGGTGTTAGACCACTTGGTAGAGCTAATATGCGTTTTGTTGGTTTCTTCACTTCAAAGTATGTCGGTTTCCCGGCTGGTCATGCCTTTAATTTTGGTGGGCGATTCAATTCTAATATCTCATATTTATCTAGTTCTTATGAATGTTCTTCTGATGAAGTTACTTATTATGCTCGTTATGAAAGTCAATTTGAGGGTGCATTTAAGTTTTCTAGTGGTTATAACCCAACTGGTTGTGATGAGTTGTATATTGCCACTACATTTGATGGAGATCTTTCAAATCCTGTATCGTCAAAAATTATTTATCGCAACTCAAATTATTCCAGTGTTGATAGTTCATCAAAGTTTGATCCTAGTTCGAGTGGTATACAAATAGATTGGCGTTCTATGACCATTAATATTGGCATGGGTAGTGGTGTTTATTGGAAAGGACATTATGATGCTTCTAGCGATTCATGGAAGTTTGAATGCTATTTTGAATCAATTGGTAGAAATACAGGTGGTGACTTTACTTTAACTCGTGTAGGGTATTCATCTGGAATTTCTTATGATTTGCTATGATATCTATAATTTTTGGACCGCCGGGAACTGGTAAAACTTGTTTTCTCACTCACATGTTACATGAAGCTGCATTTAATAGAGAGCGAAATCATAATATGCAACTTGAAATTTTGAACAAAATTCAAAATGGTTTCAAAAACATAAAGACTATACCTATTCATTGCGTAAGCGCCAACTATGATTGTTGCTTCAAAAAGTTTAGGTATAGTCCACGGTTTAATCGAAAAATTAATCCTTATCGTTTAGGATTTAGCAATAAGTTTGTTAAAACGCATTTTACTTTGCCTTATGAATGTATTGGAATCACTGAGGCTCAAAAATATCTTAATAGCAGAATGTCATTGTATTATCCCTCTTGGCAAAGTCGCTGGTATGAACAGCATCGGCATGATGACCTTGATATTTATCTTGACACCCAAAGACCAATGTTGATTGATGCTAATATTCGCGATATTGCAAGCTTTATTGAAATTGTCAAGTTGTCCATACATCATGATAAAAAAGGCGAGATTGTTGGTTCGACTTGGAAAGTTAGAAAGATTGCTAATAGTAGGCTTTTTGATAGATATATGGCAAGTGGCGAAAAAGATACAGATTGCTATGTTGAAGAAGAAATAACAGCAAACTACAATGTCTTTAAGTGTTATGATAGCAAATCATGTAAGCCAAACTTTTATGCCGGGCATGAAACCGAAGACTTTGACTATAAATCTGCTGAAATTGTTGAAGATAATTATGAAAGTTATTTGAGATATTTGAAAGAAAATGATGATGAACTGCCTGACGAGTTTTACCAAAGGAGAAAAACATGATTTTTGATAAAAACATTTTAATAAATGAAACGCTTGATAATTATTTTGAAACATGGAGTCATTGTGTTGACACTGGTGATTTTGTTCAAGAAAAATTTCTAGATAAGATAGATAAATATATCTACAAAAATTTGGTTAAATCCTTCAAACAAATTGAAATTTATTCTCTATTGCAGTTGAAGGACATGGGAGTTAAACTTGGTCTTTTTGATAAGTTGAAAATTTGGTTCTCAGGCATTGAACCAATTTACAACGCAGAAAAAAAGCAAAAGCTGAAACTTGAAAAAATGAAGGCAAAAAAGGCGCGCAGTAAGTCTAAGCGCAAGCCTACAACTTAGTTGTCAAAACAAAGAGAAAAAGTTTTATATAAGGCGATATCGACCCGCTTTCGCGCCCTTATGCTAAAACTTTTGAGCGACTTTTGACAACAACTTAATCTTATAATTTCATGGCTGGGTGCAGCTTTTAGCCTGCACCCCTTAATTGTAACAAAAAATTAATTTATCCGCTTTAACGCTTGGGGCAAGGGCTCCGCCCTGCCCCTGCGTTAAGTGTTACGTTACTTGACAATAGTAACACTTAACGGAATGAAAAAAGGAGTTTTTATGAAAGTTATATATCTCGCCTGCGGTCGAGCTGTATTAAATCATAAAAACGTCGTTTATAATGATTTGTTCGAAAATCGAGATTTGAAATGCGA
>CANQQH010000012.1 GCA_947625955.1 uncultured Clostridia bacterium
CGATAGCGATAGAGCAGTCCGCTTCTTTCATGGCGAGGATGTCGTTGACGCCATCGCCGGTCATGGCAACGGTGTTGCCGCCAGCCTTTATGGCTTTGATGAGAATTGCCTTTTGCTCAGGGGTAACGCGCCCGAAGACTGTGTATTTATTGGCGGCTGCGATGACTTGTTTTTCGTTGAGCCCTTCAAGGTTGATGAAGTTTTCGGTGTTGTCAACGCCAACGCGTTTTGCGATTTCGGCAACGGTGAGAGGGTTGTCGCCCGAGATAATCTTGACTTTCACGCCGTTTTGCTTGAACCATGAAATGGTCGAAATGGCGTCGTCACGGATGCGGTCTTCCAAAATTAAGAGCGCGATTGGTGTGCGGTTGGATGGCGGATTATCTTTCACGATGTTTTGTGGCGAGTAGGCAAGGAGCAGAACGCGATAGCCGTCTTTGGCGTATTGCTCGATCATGTTGTTGAGCTTTTCGTCGGTGCAGTTTGGCAAAACGAAGTCTGGCGCGCCCATTATATATGTTCCCGCGTTCTCGAACGAAACTGCGCTGAGTTTCCTTGACGACGAGAATGGCACGGTTGCTGTTGGCTTCAATTCCTTGTTATAGCCGAAGTAGTTGATGAGTGCTTGGCTGGTTTGGTTATTGTCGCCAAGGGCGGAGAGCATTGAACCCATGATGCGTTTGAGCGTGTATGGCGTGTTGTTGAGCTGCAAGCAGTTATACACCTTCATTGTGCCGTCTGTTATTGTACCGGTCTTGTCGAGGCAGAGCACATTGACTCTCGCGAGCATTTCAACGCAATAGAGGTCTTGCACGAGCGCCTTGCGTCTGGCAAGTTTGATAACTGAAACCGAGAGCGCAACTGAGCAGAGCAGGAACATTCCTGCTGGGATCATGCCGATGATTGAGCCCGCCGTTTTGGTTATTGTTTCAACAACCTTGTTGTCGGTCGTGGCGTTGGTGTAGTTGTTGATATACATCAAGATCGCAATTGGAATGATGATGATACCAATAACTTTGATTATCATTTTGAGCGAGTTGAAAAGTTCGCTCTTTGGCTTTTTGTATTGCTTGGCTTTGGCGGCGAGTTGTTGCAAATAGGTGTTTCTGCCGACTTTCTCGACCCTCGCTTTGCATGAGCCGCTAACAACGAATGAGCCGGCATAGATGGTGTCGCCTACCTTTTTCTTTATTGGCATACTTTCACCAGTCAGCATACTTTCGTTAACTTCGATTGTTCCTTCAACGATATTGCTGTCGGCAACGATTTGCTTGCCGTTTGAGAGCACCAAGATATCGTCGATAACAACTTCGCCCGTTGTTATTGTTTGCTCCATCGAATCGCGCACAACCCTGACTTGCGGAGCGGTGAGGAGCGACAGCTTTTCAATGGTCTTTTTCGCCTTGATTTCTTGAATGATACCGATCGCCGTGTTGATGATGATGATGAACATGAAGAGACAGTTCATCCATGCGCCAACACAAATCAGGCTGATGGCAACCGCAAGGCACAGAATGTTGAAAAATGTTACGATGTTTTCAAAGAATATTCTGCGATATGTCTTCACACTTTGGTTAGGGGTTGCGTTCGTTTGCCCCTTGGTTATTCTTTCGTTGACTTGGTCGGTTGTGAGCCCGGTTTTTGCGTCTGTTCGAACTCTCTTCACGCGGACAGGCTTCACAGGCTCTTCTTGTTTTTTCCTAAAAAGCGAAAATTTTGGTTTTTGCTTTTGGTTATTTTTAGCGGATGAGGAATCTTGGTCTTTTTCTTTTTTCTTTGTTTTTGGTTTTGACTCTTTGGCTGGCTCTTCAACTTTTTCTTCTTTTTCCTCTTCAACAGTCAATGGCTTTGCGTCTTTTTCGCGCTTTTCTACAGAAAAATCCAAAGCCTCGTTTTGCTTTGTTTCAGCTTGCTTTGGTTCAGGTTTTGATTTTTCCTTTGGTTCAGGTTTTGAGGTGACTTTCTCGTCTTTTGCGTCGTTTTTGACGTCGTCTTTTTTCATAACCTCTTCCATTTTGACTTGATTTAAGGAATTTTTCTTTGCCATTCTACACCCTTATTGTATGAATTTTTGTCACTTTTTATAGTATAATATTTGCTCAAATTTTGTCAAACACTTTGCCTAAATAACTTTGGTTAGTTTATAGCACAGGTAAAATTTATTAAAACACTTGCAAAAAATGAAGAGTGTTGTTATAATAACATTATTCCTTGCTTTGGGGAAACCCAAAGCCGAATAGTCCAAAAGGAGGTAGAAAGTATGAAAGCGTATGAGATTCTCTATATTATCGACTCAGCTTGCAACGACGAAAAGAAAGAAGAAATAATTTCAAAAGTCAAGAGCCTTGTTGTTGATAATAAAGGCGAAGCAGATGAGCCTGAGAAATGGGGCATGAGAAAGTTCGCATACCCAATTGCCTACAAGAACGAAGGCTACTATGTTTTGATGAATTTTAGAGCTGATGAAAATTTGCCTAAGATTCTTGATAGTCAACTGCTCATCACCGACGGCGTTGTTCGTCATATGATTGTTGCGAAGTAAATTGCAAAACTAAAAAAAGGAAAAAAGTATTATGAATAGAGTTATATTGATTGGAAATTTAACAAAGGATCCGGAATTAACAACAACAAATAATGGAGTTTCGCTCTGCAAGTTTACTATCGCTGTGCAAAAGCGTTTCAGCGGTCAAGACGGCGAAAGAGAAGCTGACTTCATTCCTATTATTGTTTGGCGTGGTCAAGCTGACAACTGCTATAAGTATTTGAAAAAAGGCAGCCGTGCAGCTGTTGCCGGGTCGCTCCAAACTCGCTCATATGATGGGCAGGATGGAACAAGAAGATATATCACCGAAGTTGTTGCCGACGAGGTTGAATTTTTGAGTACTCGTCAAGGTGATAGCGATGATGGTGGTGAAAAGGCAAAACCTCAGCCAAGCGCAA
Source organism: uncultured Clostridia bacterium (assembly GCA_947625955.1). Taxonomy (GTDB): domain Bacteria; phylum Bacillota; class Clostridia; order Christensenellales; family UBA1242; genus UMGS2069. The sequence goes on from CANQQH010000012.1 coordinate 2,941, forward strand.
AAAAGGATGTTGTTAATAAGTTTGAGCCTATTGACGACGATAATCTTCCATTTTAATATGGCTTGAAAGGAGAAGGAAATGAAAAAAGTTAATAATAAGAACCAAAACAACGCTTCTTATGATGACAAGAACCCTAAGAAAGTTAGAAAAACTCCAAAGAAAGTTTGTGCTTTCTGTCAAGACAAGGTTGAGTCAATCGACTATAAAGACACTGCTCGTCTTAGAAAATACATGACTGAAAAGGGAAAAATCATCCCAAGAAGAACCACTGGTGTTTGCGCAAAACATCAAAGAGAGCTTACCAACGCGATAAAGAGGGCGAGGGTTATGGCTCTTCTTCCATACAAAACGAATTAGAGGGCGTAATTCGCGAAATAAGTGCAGAAACTGCAAAATTTCCAGACAGGGATTGGTTAGTTGCGCTTCGCTTGCGAAGCGCACCCAAGAAACCGCACCTTGCATTATCTTTTGGGTTAAAAGTCAAGTGAAAAAATCATCGCACAGCAATAAGTGTTGCGGTGATTTTTTTCTTGCCTTTTATTCCCAAAATCTATCGCAATCTGCTACCCTGGTCGATAGAATAGACGACAACAGGGGTGAACTTAATAAAGGTTGCATCGTTTTAGTTGTTTTTACCAAAGTTAACAATAACCCCCGTTGAAGCTGTTTATTATTATATAGCGGTAGATATTTTTTTGTGGTGGCGCGCGTGAGCGTCGCAACAAAAAAATACTTGACAAGATTGAGGGGTGATTTTATACTTAGTTTATTAATTAATATAGGGGATTATTATGCCAAAGAAGGAAAATGAGACTGTTGGGGCAAGAGTTTTGCCAAATAACCTTGAAGCTGAACAGGCGGTGCTTTGCTCGGCAATGACCGACACTGAGGCGGCTATCAACATTGTTGCAAAGCTCAAAAGTGAGGACTTTTATTCTAACGCCCACAAAACAATTTTTGATGCCGTTATGGAGCTCTATCAAAAAGACAAGCCTATCGACATCATTTCTTTGGCTGATGTCCTTGAAACCAAGAACATGCTTTCAAGTGTTGGGGGGATGAAATACCTCACAACCCTTTCAAATGCTATTCCTTCAACCGCCTACTACATGAACTGGGTTGACATCGTCAGGAAAAACTCAGTGCTCAGGCAGTTGATATCGTCGGCCGGAAGGATTATTGAAAAGGCGTACTCTTCCGACGAAGATGACGCGCTCGGCTTTGCAGAAAAAGAGATTTTCGAGATTGCTGAAAAAGGTCAAAATTCCAGCCTTGAAATGCTTGCAAACAGCCTGACCGACGTTATGGAAAACTTCAACGAGATCCACAAGAGCGGCGGCGTTGTTCGCGGCATCCCAACCGGGTTCTACCAGCTTGACAGAATCACCAACGGGCTTCAAAAGAGCGACCTTATCATTTTGGCGGCAAGGCCAAGTGTTGGTAAAACTTCGCTCGCTATGAACATCGTGACCAACGCGGCAATCGAAGTGAACGCAAAGTGCGCCGTGTTCTCGCTTGAAATGAGCAAGCAGCAACTCGCGCAAAGAATGCTTTGCTCAGTTGCGAATGTTGACATGACAAAGGCTCTCCATGGCGAACTCAACGAAAACGACTGGTCAAAGCTCTGGAAGGCGCACAACAAGCTTTCAAACTGCAAGATTTTTGTTGACGACAGCTCGCTCAACCGCCCAAGCCAGATTTTGTCGAAGTGCAGAAAACTCAAACGCGAAAAGGGTATTGACCTCATCATGATTGACTACTTGCAGCTCATGACTGGTGACGGCAAGAGCGACAATCGTCAGACCGAAGTCAGTGAGATTTCAAGAAAGATGAAGATTTTGGCAAAGGAAATCAATGTTCCAGTCATCCTGCTCAGCCAGATGTCGCGTTCAGTTGAAAAGATGGGCAACCGCAAGCCGGTGCTTAGCGACCTTCGTGAGTCGGGTGCCATCGAGCAAGACGCCGACATGGTAATGTTCATCCATCGCCCAGAAGAGATTCAAAAAGAGGGTGCGGAGCGTCCGCGCGACTATCAAGTTCAGCTCATCATTGAAAAGCACAGAAATGGTGAACTTGGAACAATACCTCTTGGCTGGGTTGGCAGCAGGGTTAGCTTTGTTAATCTTGACAAAGACGCCAACGCAAAGAGTATGGAAGAGAGCCTTGAAGGGCTAACACCACCACCTCTCAACGAGCCGGATGAACCTATGGAAGTTGGCAACATCGACGAACTTGGAGATATTTTTGATGAATAGAAAGGAAAAATAAAAATGGAAAAAGCACATGTTATTGAAGCAACAAACTTCATTGAACAAGAAATAAACAAAGATATTTTGGCGGGAAAGGTGAGCGGCTGCATTCAAACGCGCCATCCACCTGAGCCAAGCGGATACCTCTATATTGGGCACGTGAGGAACATGGTGCTCAACTATGGAACCGCCCTCAAATATGGCGGCATTTGCAACCTTCGCTACGACGACACGAACCCCCTCAAAGAAAAGCAGGAGTTCGTTGACGCGTTGCAAGAAGACGTTTTGTGGCTTGGCTACAAGTGGCACGAGATCAAGTATGCAACTGACTACTTCCAGCAAAACTACGAGATTGCTGTGAAGCTCATAAAGGAAGGGAAGGCGTATGTTTGCGACCTTTCACCACAGCAACTCAAAGCAACAAGAGGAACGCTCACAAAACCAGGCAAGAACAGCCCATACCGTGACCGCAGCATTGAAGAAAACCTCGACCTTTTTGAGCGCATGAAAAACGGTGAGTTCAAAAAAGGCGAGAGATGTTTGCGCGCAAAAATCGACATGGCAAGCCCAAACATCAATATGCGCGACCCGGTTATATATAAGATTCAATACATGAACCACCAAAGAATCGGCAGGGCATGGAACATCTATCCAACCTATGACTTCTCGCACCCTCTCGACGACTGCTTGGAGGGCGTGACTCACTCTATTTGTGGGCTTGAATTTGAAGACCACAGGCCGCTCTATAACTGGGTGGTTGAAAACAGCGGGCTCAAAAACAAGTCGCGCCAGATTGAATACTCGAACCTTCTCATCAAGGGCGAAATCTCGGGAAAGAGAAACATCAAAAAACTTGTCGAGGGCGGAATTGTGTTCGGTTGGGACGACCCAAGGCTCATCACTCTTCGCGGGCTCAGGCGCCGTGGCGTTTTGCCTGAGAGCCTCATTGAGTTTGTTCAGGCGGCGGGCTTTGGTAAGACAACCTCTGTTTGCGAAAGGAGTATGCTTGACTACTTCATCCGCAACACGCTCAACGAAAAGTCAAGGCGCGTTATGGCAGTGCTTGACCCATTGAAACTCATCATCACGAACTTTGAGGGCGAGGGCGAGGAAGTGCTTCTCGACGACTACCCACAAAAAGAGGAGTCAACCAAGAGAAAATATGTTTTCGGCAAGGAACTTTTCATCGAAAGAACAGATTTCATGAAAGAGCCGGCGCCAAAGTATCACAGGCTCTATGTTGGCAATGAGGTTAGGCTCACCGGCGCCTACATCATCAAGTGCACAGGCTTCAAGGAAGACAAGAATGGCAACATTGTTGAGGTCTATGCTGAATATGACAAGAACACGAAGTCGGGAACCGAGGGCGCAAACAGGAAAGTGAAGGGCACAATTCATTGGCTCAACGCAAAGCACGCAACAAAATGCGAGGTTCGTTCCTTTGAGCAATTGCTTTTGCAAGACGACGACGAAACAATCAATGAGCGCGCAGAGAAGGAAGAACTCAGGGTCAATCCAAATTCACTCACAATCAATAAAAATGCGTTTGTTGAGGCGGGTGTTGACTATAATCTTGCCGATCGCTATCAATTTTTGCGAAACGGCTACTATGCGCTTGACCCAGTTGACTCAAAGCCAGACGCGCTCGTGTTCAACAGGGTTGTTGAGTTGAAGGGTTCCTACACACCGCAAGCAAAATAAAGGAATAATTATGAACAAAATAACAAGCAAACAGCTGCGCGAGGCGTGGTTGAATTTCTATAAAAGTAAGGGTCACGAAATCGTTGACCCTGTTTCGCTCATTGGCGATGGAACAACAGGCGTGATGTTCAATGTTGCCGGAATGCAGCCATTGATGCCATATCTGCTTGGGGCAAAACACCCAAAGGGCAAGCGCCTTTGCAATATCCAGGGCTGCGTCAGGACTCTCGATATCGACGAGGTTGGCGACCCATGCCACCACACATTTTTTGAAATGATGGGGAATTGGAGCCTCGGCGACTATTTCAAAAAGGAGAAAACGGCTTGGACGATTGAACTTCTAACAAAGGTCTTCGGTCTTGACATAAACAAACTTTGCTCAACTGTTTTTGCCGGCAACGAAAGTGCACCAAAAGACGAAGAGACCGAAAATCTTTTGCTAAAACAGGGTATCAAGAAAGAGAACATCTTCTTTTTGAAAGAGAACTGGTGGGAGCTTGAAGGCACGCTCCACACTCCTTGCGGCCCCGACAACGAATGGTTCTATCCACTGACCGACCAAGAGTGCGGAAGAAAAAATTGCGACATCAACTGCCCATGCGGAAGGTTTGTTGAGATTGGCAACGACGTTTATATGCAATATGAAAAGGTTGAAAACGGCTATGCGCTGCTAAAAAGCAAGAATGTTGACACAGGCTTCGGCTTTGAAAGGATGCTCACATTCCTAAATCACGAAAAAGACAACTATAAAACCGACCTATTCTCGGGCGTTATCGCGCTCATGGAAAAGGCGCTTGGTGTGAAGTATGGGGAGAGCGAGGAAACAACTCGCTCAATGCGTATCATCGCTGACCATATGCGAACAAGCGTTATGCTCATTGGCGACGAAAATGGTATTTTGCCAAGCAATCTTGGTGCTGGCTATATTTTGAGGCGACTTTTGAGGCGCGCAATTCGCCATGCAAGAAATATTTCTTTGCCAAACGATGAGCTTTTGAAAATTGCATCCTATTATATTGAAAAGGTCTACAACGAGGCGTATCCACTCTTGAAAACCAAAGAGGACTATATCATTTCAAGCATAAACCAAGAAATTGAAAAGTTTTCAAAGACTATTGAAACAGGAACAAAAGAGTTTGAAAAACTCGCAGGCTCGATTGAGAGAAAAATTGAATTTTTGAGAAAGTCGAACCCTGACTATGTTCAAACGGATGCCGACAAGGTCATCTCGGGCAAGGCGGCATTCAGGCTCTATGAAACCTATGGCTTCCCTATTGAAATGACGGTTGAAATGGCAAAAGAAAAAGGGCTCAGCGTTGACATGGCTGGCTATGAAGTTGCGCTCAAAGAACATCAGGAACTTGCAAGGCAATCGTCTAGCATTGCAAAGAGCGGGCTTGCTTCAAGTGGCGAGACTGAAACGAAGTATCACACGGCAACGCACCTTCTCAACGCGGCGCTGAAAAAAGTTGTTGGCGAAAAGTCGCACCAAATGGGGTCGAACATCACGGCTGAAAGGCTGAGGTTCGATTTTGCTTGCGACCATAAACTCTCAGCCGAAGAAATAAAAGAGGTTGAAGACATCGTCAACGGCTGGATAAAAGAAGATATCGTTGTAACCCGCGAGGAGATGAGCAAAGAAGACGCCGTTAAAGCGGGCGCAGAACACCAGTTTTTGGACAGATACCCAGACGTTGTGTCGGTCTATACAATCGGCTCGGCCTCAAAGGAAATTTGCACGGGTCCTCACGTTAAAAAAACTGGCGAGCTTGGCACTTTCAAAATCAAAAAGGAAGAAGCGTCGTCGAGCGGCGTAAGGCGAATCAAGGCGGTTTTGGAGTAGTATTGCAATTTTAATAAAAATATGGTATAATATTTGCATTGAAAGGAGGGGAAGGGTATGGCAAAGAAAATAACAACTATTTTTTGTGTGGTTATCGCTTGTATTTTCCTCTTCTTTGTTGTATGTTTGCTTGTGCTTTTCTTGGCGCCGGGCGTCGAGATCTTCGGCGTCAGGTATAGCGCCAGCGGAACAAGTGAATATAGCAAAAAAGTCAACATTCAGTCCTTCGCGGGCGATATATATATCGAAACGCACGATGTTCCAATAACCATTGAATACACACCATATTTTTCAACCAACGCGTCTTTCTCGCAAGATTTCGTTGGTCTCACAAAAACCAAAGAGAAAATGCCAAGTTTTGATGCGGTCCTCGATGAAAACGAAAACCTCATCATAACAACGCACGAGATCGTCAAGTGGCTTTATAGCCGCCATGACTTCACCTATGGCCTGAACTTGCAGCTGGATGTGAGATATAGAAACAAAAATGTGCATATCAAAAGCACAAAATCGCCGGTGAAGATCGATGGCGCAGTTGAGTGCGAGACCTTTGAACTTGAAACGACCGGCGCCTTCAAATTCGATAGCATAAAGGCAACCAATTTCACATATAAGACCAACAAGGCGATCACAATCAATGACAAAATAGATTGCATCAATGCCGACCTTTCAACCTCGTCGGGCAATATTGTGGTTGAGCATGCTTTGCAGGGCAATCTCGTTTGCAAAGTCAAGAACAACGATGTGAAGTTCGTTGCGTGCAAGAACCTGACAATCACCTCAACTGGCGGCGATATTGGATGCGCCGTTGAAGGGCAGAACGCAATAACCGGCAACGCAACTATCACAACAAACAGCGGCAACATCACGCTTGGCAATATGCTAACCGACAACAGCACCCTCAAAATAAACACCATTTCGGGCGATGTTTCAATAAACAGCGTTTCAAACGCCGACATCACCGCCGAAAGGGGCAAGGTGAAGATTGAATCGGGCAAGAGCCTGGTCATCAACACCAGGACGGCCAGCACTCAGGTCAACAGTGTTACTGGCAGCATCATTGTCAACAGCGGGTTTGGCGGCGTTGTTCTTGGAAAAAATGGCGGAGAGGTCAACAATCCGCAGATTTCAACGACCTCGGGCGCAATCGAAGTGCATGGTGCAAAGGGCAAGGTTCAGCTTGAAAGCACAAAGAGTAAAATCACTTTCGAAAACGGCTCTTCAACCGATATCACAATAAATGCCGGCAGGGCGCTCTCGGCAACCAAACTTCAAGGAAAAGTGAAACTCAGCGCGAACGGAGATGTTAGCCTCGCGTTTGCGGCGAGCCCATCAACCTTTGAACTTGACGCAAAGAAGAAAGCTAAGAAAATAAATATCGACCTCAAATGCACATCGTTTAGTGAAGTCAATTTCGATATTTTGTCAACCAAAGGGAAGAAGGCAAAGGTCTATGCGGGCGACGCGCTTGCAATCAATGAGTCTTCAATCAAACAAGAAAACAATCCATACTTTCTAACAATATATATAAGAAGCGTCAATAGCTCGCTAAATTTGTATTTGTCATAAGATAGTGCCGAGACTTGCCTCTCGGCTTTTTCTTTTAATTTTTTTGTGCAAAAAATGAGGGAAAATTTTCAAAGGTATATTTACAAAATGGGCGTTTTATGTTAGAATAAAATTGTTAGCAAGAAAGGGACTGGCGCGAAAATAAAACTGATGAAAAACATTTTACAAAGGCAATTATTTTTGCTAAAATAAAATCAAGATGCTCTTTGAAGGAGTTTGGTTTTATGAAAAAATACGTTTATCCAGTTATTCTGTTTGATGTGAATGAGGGCAAGAACTACACTGTTCTTTTCCCAGACCTTGACATCATCGCCAGCGGCGAAACGGTTGAAGATGCCTATGTTGAAGCGGAAGAATACCTTCAAACATATTTGGAGTTTGCCGAAAAAATGAAGAGCACTATTCCAAGCCCAACCTCATATCTCGACACCGAGAAGCTCAATCCAAAACGCATTGTTTTGCTTGCCGATGCCGAAACAAAGGGTGAAACCACCCTCACAAATGAGGAACAATCCTATAAAAATTTCTTGCAACAATATTTAGTTGATTCTTCGGAGGAATAAGCATGGAAATGAATGAAGCAAAAGCTCGACTTGCAGCAATGAGCATTTTGTCGGGAATGATGCCAATAAAAAAAGAACCAAGCAACGGAGTGAAGCCATATGTGATGTTTCATGATGGGGTTCATAGCGTTGTTGTTTCAACCAAACCAGAACTAACAGATGAAGAAATTACTCAAAACCTTTATAATCTCATGAAGGCGAACAGGATTGATGTTCCAATCCCTGAGAATGTTGAGGCAATAAGAGCATATAATAATCTTATTGAACTTCCAAATGATGAAACAATGTTCGAAGCGTTCACCAAAATTGAAGACGGGATTGTGAGAAGCTATTTGCGTGCTGCTGAGCAAACAAACTCCTATGATTCTGTTGAAGAGCAGATGCGAAGAGAAGAAGACCTTAGAAACAAAGCAGGGCAAAGGGGCATGGATCCAAACGCGCAAATCGACCAAAAGATTGCAATTGTGAAAGCCAACCAAGAAAGGTTTGAAGACGCCATGGAAAGAGGTGGCTTCCCAGGAAGCTTCGTTGGGGCGGTTGAAGAGCAGGTTTCTGGCAACCTTGAAGCAATTGAAGAACAAATTCGAGAGGTTCGCAGAAGAAGAACAAGGATTCCAGAACCAAGTCTAAACTAGAAAAATCAAACGTCGCTAAGAAATCTTAGCGACTTATGTTTTGAAAAAAGGAAAATTATATGAGAAGTAAACTCCATGACCTTGCTTTGATTGTTGGGTTTGAAGTTGTTAATGTTGAAGACGGCTACACCGACTATGAATATAACCAGAAACTATCTGGTGTTGAGAGCGTGAGCCATATTATCAAAATCTATGATGAGGATACGAACGAAAACGCACTTTTAACTTTTGAAGCCATAGTGAACGTGTTGCCAAAAGACATTAGAAAGCGCGTTTATAAACTCGTTAAGCGTGCCGACATTGTGAGCGACGATAAAGCCATCGAGCTTGCCATTTTTGCAATAGAGGAATACAAGGCAAAATGCGACTATTCAAGGCTCAAAGAGTATGGCGAACTTTTGGGCGTTGACATCCAAAAACTTGGATATGCTTTTTCCTACTCAATGCAGAAAAAAGACGTGAAGGGTTGCCTTGCAAAAATCGAGCAAGCGCTTCCAATGGAATATGCGCCCGTGCTTGGGAAAATCAAGAAACTTGAATATAAGATTGGCTATCTCAAAAACAACAAATCATTGATAAAATCCTAAAAATTTCAATTTTGGTCTTTTCAAATTATACCAACTATGGTATAATTTTTTTGAACTTAAAAAAAGGAGTTTTCTATGCATAAGGTTTTTGACGTTGGTGCGAAAATCGACATCGAAAAATTTGGTAGAGGCGTTGATGACGTTCGAAGGAAGTTTATTAACTATTTCGACAAGAAATATGAAGATTTCATCAACTATCAAATCTATTCAGCTAACTATGTTCTTTTGGGCATTACCGAAAGGTCTTTTCGCTATGAAGATATTTGTGAGCTTGTCAGGAGAACAGGCATAGGGTTCCAAAGGTATGGCAAGGAGCTTGCGGATGAGCTCTTGACCGCGCTTGAAAGGTTTCAGCCTGAGAAAATAGACAAGATCGCCGACAACTTGATGGATGAAAGCAATTATAGAAGCAGAATTGCGTTTGAAAAAATTTATCACGAGTTCGTCAAGTCCAACGCGAACATTATTCAATATTTGATTGGCGAAAACGACTATTCGCAAGTTGCAAAAATTGCAAGAGCGTTCAAGGACCACAGGGTTGCACTTGCCAAATATGCCATTATGGAAAGTTGTTTTTTCCCAGTTGGCAACAATAATTTCACAGAAAGCCATGTTGTTGAGCAAATATTGAGAATCTTTGCGCCAGATATGCCAAAGAAATTGTGGAAATATAATAGGGCAGAGGTGATTGACGAGGTTCGCCGCGGCGATATCTACACATTGATGCAGGAAGCGAAAATCAGCAGAGAAAACGCTATTTCTATTTGCGAGACCTACAACGAGATTACCGCTCGCTCGATTGAAATGCGCAAGGCGTATAACACCAATTTGCCTGAAAAATTGATTAGTAGCGGCTATGTTGATTTTGAGAAGGCGTTCACTGACCGAAGGCGGGCTGAATATGGCAAGCCTCCTATCGAATATGGGGAACTTCTAAAAGATTTAACAAAATATTTTGACGATGAACTCCGTGAGCATGCGCTTGGATTTGTTTTTGGGCTGACAAACAAAGGCGCGGCGAGGCAGAAAAGATTTGTTGTTGTTGACCTTGACAACGCCGATGGACTTGTTCTAAACCATGAGATGATGCACATTATTTCATTCAGGCTGGCAAGAGACCCAAAGTTCGAAAACGACCCAAAAATTTATACGAAGACTGGATTCCATATTGATGACTATGGCCGTGCCCTCAATGAATTTTTCACGGAATATTGCACGCTAAAAAGCAATGGGAAAACAGACATTGACGTGAACTCCAACTATGACTTTTATCTGCCACTTGTTCAACCGCTCTTTGAAAAGTATGAAGATGTGTTCATTGAGTCCTATCTTGGTGCGGATTTTTCGCAAGTGTATAACCTTTTTGGAAAGAACAATTTCGATAGCTTTGCAAAGAGCCTTGACAACCTCTATAAGGAAAGCAGAAAACATTCTGAGATGATTATCGGCTTCCTTGCCTTCGACAGCGAACCAAACAAAAGGCTGCAAAACAAAATTGTTAAAGAGTATCGCGAGATAAACGATAAATACTATAAGCTCGACGAGGCAACCTTGAATAATTATGCAAATCTTATTATGGATGTGAAGAAGTGGATGGCAAGAATGCAGGCGGTGGCGAACGAAAAAGAGGGCGAAAGAGGTCAAAAATGAAAATTGAGGTTAAGAAAAAAGATGGCGTGATTGTTATAAGTCGGCGTGTCGCTGGCGAATTTAGAGCGCACAAAAAGCGAATCGAACAACTAAAAAAGCTCTATACTCGCTATTTTCCAAAGCAATTTGAAAACCAAATCAATTCCATTTTGGACTCTTCCGGTTTCGTTTATTACGACGAAAAGTTGGGCTGTGGCAGAAACATAGAACTCCTGGAAGAAGTCGAAAAGAACATGAAGGCAGAACTGGGCTATGGTAACAGCGAAAGTTTCAAAGAGCTCGCCATTAACATGGAGAATATGCAAAACTACAACTTCGACTCATATTCAAACGATGAGCTTTGCCAATTCTTCGGGTCATATTTGAGAGCGCACGGCATAGAAGATATAAGCGATGGTGATATTTTGCAAAATATTCAAGCAATAAAACAGCAGTATCTTGATGAGCGCGACATCATTTGCAAATATATTGCGCTCAATGCGGAGTTTTCCCATGGGAACACCTACAATGTGGCATCAGGAGTGTTTCGAAAGCGCATGATAAGAGAGCTTCTCAAAGTCAACCAACCATGTTTCCAAAATTGAGCAAAGAGATGCAAGACTTTATTGAAGGCAATGGTGAAGTGCGTGGCAATATCATGGAGCTAGATGACGACGAGATTATCGAGAGAATAACAGGAGAGGCTCCAACCGACGAAACGCGCGAGTGCTTCAACAAGTTTACTTCGCTTTATTATTTTCTTGATATTCTATCGAATGTGTATATCGACACGCACAACAAAAAACTTGAGAACTTTGTTGGTGAGGTGTTCAAAGATATCCTTCCGGAAGAAATTGTTCCGTCAACCACCGATATGATATTCAACCCAAACGCAACGGTAGATGGCTCGCTTGACTTTGTTGCAAACTATATCACGCTTAACCAGCAACAAGTGTGCATATTAAAAGACCCAATGGAGCTGTGCACATTGCTTCATGAAGTTAACCATTTGCTTTCAAGTAAAATTTCAGCAGAGACAATGATGAAGGGCTACGCTGGGAAAAATGGGTTCAATATTCAACACGGGAATAGTAGTTTTGGCTCGTCGTTCAATGAGCTTTTCACGCAATATCTTGCCGAAGATATCTTGTCGACACTTAGCGAAGAAGAAAAAAGAGAGTTCATTGTTAGGGATGCTTCTGCTCCAAATATTTATTACAGGAATTATTTCCCACTTATAAAACCATTTTTCGATGAGAACAAAGAAATTCTAACGCGCGCATATTTGGGCTTCGGTTTTGATGAACTTTTCAAAAAGTTCGACCAAGAAAAGTTTACTAACATGATGCTCGATATCGACGAACTCTATGAGTTTGATGCAAAAAGCGGCAAGAAGATTCGAAGGGCAATGAGGTGCTACCAAGGGCAGGATGATGTGAAAGAAAACGATGAAGTCATGCTTGAATATCAAAGGAGAATAAAAATAATCGCAGACGAGCTCAAAGACCTCAGCAGCAAAAAAGATGCTAGCACTTTTGCAGAGAAGGAAAAATAAGAAATATTGAGGAGGAAAGGGCAGAAATTTCTGCTCTTTTTCTCTTTCAAAACAAGCGCTTGGAGAAAGGCAAAAACAAAATGGGGCAAAATGTTCCAAAATCATTGACAAACGGGAGAAAATGAGATAAAATGCTAACGCATGTATATCATGTTTAGGCTCTTTTTATGCCTTTTTGGTAGTGGTGTGCCAAAAATCATGGAAAAAGTCTAAGAATTTCCTCTTGGGTTGAGTAGCGAAATTCATCATTAACATAGGAGGTATCACTATGCCAACCATCAACCAGTTATTAAGACATGGTAAGGGAAGAGAAACACAGCCAACAAAGGCAAAATCACCTATTTTGGATGAATGCCCTCAAAAACGTGGCGTGTGCTTGTCAGTAACAACAACATCTCCAAAGAAGCCTAACTCTGCGCTTAGAAAAATTGCAAGAGTAAAGCTTGCCAGCAACGGAATGGAAGGAACTGTCTATATCCCTGGTATTGGTCATAACTTGCAAGAGCACTCTGTTGTTCTTATTCGTGGTGGTCGTGTTAAGGACTTGCCTGGTGTGCGTTATCACATCATTCGCGGCACTCTGGACACTGCTGGTGTTAAGAACCGCAAACAAGCAAGAAGCAAATACGGCGCGAAAAAACCTAAGTAAAATTTAAGGAGGAAATCATAATGTCAAGAAGAAATGCTGCAATCGTACGTGACGTTCTTCCAGACCCTGTTTATAACTCAAAGGTTGTAACAAAACTCATCAACCAAGTTATGCTCGATGGAAAACGCTCGATTGCTCAAAAAATAGTCTATGACGCATTTTCAACTGCTTCTTCAAAACTCAATGTTGAACCAATGACTCTTTTCAATCAAGTTATGGAAAACGTTAAGCCAGTTTTGGAAGTAAAGCCAAGACGTGTTGGTGGCTCAACCTACCAAGTCCCAGTTGAAATTCGTGCTGAGCGTCGTCAAACTCTTGCAATTCGTTGGCTCGTTCTCTATGCAAAGAAGAGAAACGAAAGAACAATGTCTGCAAGGCTCGCCGGTGAGCTTATGGACGCTTATAACAGTACCGGTGGCGCTTTCAAGAAGAAAGAGGAAGTGCACAGAATGGCGGAAGCGAACAAGGCATTTGCTTCATACCGCTGGTAATTTTGAGGCAATCTTTGCGCGTTAGGCTTTGTTTCTGGGGTGCGGCGCAACACAGTCATTTATTAAATATAAACTCCTGCGTTGACACCACACCCCGAGCCGCGCCTAACACGCAAATCTTGCCTCAAAATATTTGAGATGCCCCATGCGGTGCAACACAGTCATTTATTAAATATAAACTCCTGCCTTGACCCGAAGTAAAGGGGTCCCCGACAAACGAGAGAATGAGGGGCCCCCGAAAAACGAAAGTTTTTTGGGGAGAGGAGAAGA
>CANQQH010000013.1 GCA_947625955.1 uncultured Clostridia bacterium
GCCAAGCATGAAGTTCATGTTGAGTTCCCAGCAAAGTTCTTGATTTTTCCTCTCCTGTCGACGCTTGTCAAAGTCGGTCTGAACGCTCTTCACAATCGCCTCATCATCTTCCTTTGAATAGAAAAATTTTTCGTCATTTTGTTGTTTTGAAGTTGTTTTTGACTTTTTTTCAAACGCATTTGCGTTTTTTATGTTTTTCACTTTGTTTTCTCCTTGATTTTGTTGATTTGCTTTTTCATGTTTTTCATTGCCTCGAAAAGACTGTCAAAACATTTTTCGCAAAGGTAGATGTTTCCTTTGTGGCTGCAAGTGTTGATGTTCTTTGTTGCATAGCTGTTGCAGCAAAGAGTGTCGCACCTTATGTTTTGCTGGCAAGGTTCAATAACCATTACTTAATCTCCTTTAATTTTTCTATTAATTCATCTTTAAGGCTCATTAGTTCCTCGTTCGACATTTTTTCAAGGTCGCTTTTGCTATCTGTTATAAACATATCAAGAAGCATTTTGATTGCCGCAAGGTCTGGTGGCTGAAAAAGTGTTGTTATTTTTTTCTTTGTTAGTTGAAGTTTTTCTTTCTTTTCCTTAACATGCTTTTTCTTGTTGTCGGCTTCTTCAAAAGAAGGAAAAACCATTTGCTTTGCAACTTTCTTTTCGCTCTTTTCGTCTGTTTGGTATTCTTCAATCACTTCTTGATATGAAAATCCTTCCGCCTTTTTCATGAGGATTTCTTTGATTTTTTGAATGATGTCGCTTTTAGAGTTGTCCATTTTTGCCTTCGAGCCCATTATAGCTTTTCATGTCTTTGTTTATTGCCAAGGACTGACGCCTTTTTTGATTCTTTTCAAAAGTTTTTCCTTGTTTTTCATAAGCTCGCTTTTCTCTTGTTTTTTGACTGCTGTTTCTGGGCGGTTCATAATATAGTAGCGCAGTTCGTCCAGCGAGTGGTCGTCGTCTTTTATGGGTCTGTCGCCCTCGCCCCAATAGTAGGATTTGATTTCGCGTATGAGATTTACGCAGGACGAGAAAATGAAAAGCCTTGCCTTCCCCTCACCGTTTTTCAAATATGACTTCACTCTGCTGATGCCGGCGAACAAGTCTTTGTTGACATTTGGATTGACAGCAATGCCGTTTTCAAAAAATAATTCAGTGACGCTTTTGCTGCTTGCCAGTGTTTTTTGGTTTGCGGCACTATCGATAAGTGCTTCGTATCTGCCGTCTTTGCGCGGCTGCCAGCCAAGGCTTTTGGCAATTTGTATTATCTTCTTTGCGTGGTATTCAACAGTTTGCCCTGCTTCAAAGTGTTCGGCAATAACATAGACGTTGCCGTCGTAGTCGCACGCATAGAAATGGGCGGAAAGCGGATTGTTGAGCCCGGGGTCGATGGAGATCTTGTCATAGAAATCATGCGGCAGAGGTCGAGGTTCAATAACATGAATCTGCTGGTCGAACTCCTTATAGACCATGCTCTTTTTGTTTTGCAAAAACATTCCATATCTACGGCTGGTGAGTTCTTCCTCACTCATTGAACTGGTCAGCCTTTTGAGCTCGGCCTTGCTTAGGTATGGGTTGTCTGCCCATTCCATGAACATGCAAAACACTTCGGGGTCGTTGTTTTTGTTGAGATAAATCTCATCGTAGATATACGTTTGACCTTTGAGCGGGGTCATGGTTCCAAAGATATCGCCGCATTTGTCTAGCACGCGCATTTTGCATTCGTTATAGATATCTTCGGGCGGCTCCTCATCAAACCAAACAAAGTCAAGCGATGTGCCTTGAAACTTCTCCCTGCCTTCTTCACAAGATTTGAAGGAAATGCGCGAAAGCCCACCAAAGACATTTTTGATGACGATTGTGTCGATAACCCCATACTCGGGGCTGTTTTTCTTTCCCGTGTTCATGATGATTTCTTCGATGAAGTTCTTGTCGAGATACTTCAAAATTTTTTCTTGTGCCACTTCTTTTTGAACTTTTGTTGAAAGACTCACCACCCATCCAAACACATCCTTTTTGTTCTTTCGATATGGATGAATACCTCTTGCCAGCCAGATTGACTCAACGGCGCCACATTCTGTTTTGCCACTTCTGTTGCCGCCGAAAACCCACCTGTTTCGCTTTTTGCATTTGTGGAAAGCAATTTGCTTTTTGTGTTTTTTCTTTCCCTTGTTATAGGAATATAGCGGGCAACTTTTTCTCTTTTTTATCTCTTTGATAAGCTCACTTGCAAGGGCTATGTTTTCTGTAATGTTATTCATTTATCCACCTCAAAAAAACGCAAAAACAAGAAATTTTGCGTGAAATATTGTTTCATTTTGTTGAAATGGCAAGAAAATATTGTTTTTTCAAAAGCTGCCATTATTCACCTTTTATCGTCAAAAATTGTTGGCTCACAGCTAGTTTTGCGTCTTGGCTTTTTGCTAGAATGTTCGTATGAAAAAGATTTGTAGATTATTTGTTGTTTCATTTTTACTCTTGGCGGTTCCATTTGCCGTTGTTATTGGATGCACTTTGCCAATACGCTCTGCGCTTGGCAAACCATTTTATTATGAAAGCCAAATAAACTCACCTAAAAAATCATCTGGCTATGAGGTGAGTTTGGCGGAGTATGCAAAAGTTCAAAAGGATTGCTATCTTTTCCGTACGTCTGATATAACGGATAAGTCATTTCAAAATGTGTTTTTTGTTGTACCCGAGACCTACTTTGTTAAAATCATTGAAAAGACCTTGACTGTTTATAAGGTTCAATATCAAGACGAGGTTGGGTTTGTTGCGCCAGAGACTGTGAAGATTGTTGATTTTGTTCCTTCTGTTCCGGAGCTTTTGGACGTGACTTTTGATTTGAAAAGCAAAGTCAGCACGCAGATTCGCGAGACGCCTTCCATTTCGGCTAGCAACATAAAAACAATCATCCCCGAGGGTGAACGCGGACTCAGCTATATTGCCTCCACCGTTGGTGAGCGTCCACTCAATGGCGTTTCGAACATCTGGTTCTATGCCTACTATTTCCCAAAGAGTGACCCAACGCGAGTTTATAAGGGCTATATCTATGAGGGCGCGACCGAAAACCTCAGTTCGATTGATGTTAATGGCGAAGATGTCGAGGTTGTCGAGCCGCCAGCTGTTGAAACAAACACGGATATTGACTATTCGGTTAACCCAACAATAAAGACGATTTTGATTATCTTGATTTGCTTGCCTATTTTTCTTGTGTTCGTTCTCTTGCTTGTTGGAAACAGAAAAACGAAAAATGGCGACCCAAAGGAACTTCTTGATGATGAGGTTAAAACTCAAAAAGTTCCAAAGGAGAAACCAAAGAAGCAAACGGCAAAGAAGTTTGTTGATTCGAAACTAAAAAAAATTGATGATTTTGAAGGGCAAACTTTTGAAAGAAAGCACTACTACACCAATTTTCTTGAAAAGCCAACCAGTACGGCCAATTTGAAACCTGAATTTCCAACCTATGAAGTGATTGACGACGATGACTTGCTTTGAAGATTTTTCTTGAAAACTTTTGTTTTGTTGGATTTTTCGTCGCGAAGTTTCTTGCAATATAGTTCTTCAAGCCATGGCTCGTTGCCGATTTGCGAGCGGATGAAAGATGCTGTCCAATTCTTGTCTATCAAAAACTTCATGAGTTTCTTTTGAATAGTAAGGATTCTGCGATAGACAGTTCGCTCTGTTATGCCAAATGAAAAGGCAATCTCTTCGGCGCTTAGGTTCTTCACCCACTTCATAACGGCAAGGCGCTTTTCGTCACCGCTAAGTGACGAAATAAGGTTCTCACTCATCACAAACAGATTGAGAAGTTTATCTTTTCTTTCACTGAGGTCGATAACATGATTCATCTCCGAAAAAGTTGAATTGTTGCTGCCGTAGATTGTTGATGTGAAGATGAATGATGATGCCCTTTTCTCGATGAGCTTGTCGAGATAGCCGATGATGTTTGGCAAGGTTTTATATGCCGACAAAAGAACTTTGATATAGATGAAAAGTTCGAAGTTTGAATCATTGAGTTTGACGCGCTTGTTTGCGATTTTTATGGTGTTTTTGGCAAAACTAGTGCTGTTTTCACATTTTTCTTGCGTGGTTTTGCGTTTTTTGAAAGTTTCTGCTAATGAATTTTCGTTGATGTTTTCCATGATATTTGCTTTGCTACTTGTCATTTTTTCTTTGCTCCTTATATTGTCATATTTTGTCGATTTTTGTCAAACAGTAACGGGTTGTTTGTTCGTTTGTGATTTGATTTTAATATGAGAAAGTGCTCATTGCGTTTTCTCACTGACGCGTTTTGATTAGTTTTTTCAAAATCCTATATTCGAACAAATGTTTGAATGATTTTATGATAAAAAAATAATGTGGACAGCACTATGTCCACGATTAAAAATTTTTCAAAAAAATTGCTTAGGGGGTTGTTTTCGTTTTGCTTAATCGACAAGATATGCTAAAATAAGTTATATATTTATAGTAAATATATTCCGCACATGTGAGAAACTAAGTTGTGGCGATAGTAAGGAGTTGTTATGAGCCAAGTTAGAACAAGTGAAAAAAGAATAAGAAGTTTTGGAACATTTTTAACAATCTTTGTTTTGATGATTGTGAGTTTGTTCACATTCTCTGCTTGTAAACTTTTCAACGACAAGGATGTTGAAACAAATGCTACCTATGACAATCAAGGCAGGCTGCGTATTAGTGCACCTGTTGTTTTGTTTAATGCCTACTCGCAGAACAAGGAGAATTTAGATGCAAAACTGATTGATGACAACTCAGGTAGTTTCACTTGGGATTTGTTCTACTATCTCGATAAAGGTACTGATGGACAGCTCAGAAACATTGAGTATGACCAAATGTACTATTTGGCTAACTTCTACACTTCTGCAACTCTTGATGCTGACAATATCTTCAAATATCGCGACCAAGGTGTTGGCGACAAGAAGCCTATTTTCACAAACGACAGAAACAAAATTCTTGCCTATTATGGCAACTTGCCAATTGTTGGCACCGTTAGTTCCACTCCTCACTTTTATGCAGCTGTAACCGACGAATCTGGCGTCACTCAAATAAAGCAAGTTTATAGTGGCTACGAACTAGTTTATGAGAATTTCAGAAATGGCAACAAGTCGATAATCAGCTACCCAGACTTTGAAATCGTTGTTGACAGCAGATACTACTCTTTCAAAGTTGAGGTTGATTATAGCAAACTTGATATAAGAAAAGATGGCGACCCTGAAAGCACGGTCAACCCATTCATTGATAGGTCCGAAGATGGCTCGCTTTTCAAGTTCTACTACAAGGTTGGAAAAACGAATGGTTCAAGCATAGCTCCGGGAACAACAGCCGAATATAAAGAGTGCCCAGCGGGCTATATGACCTACTTCACGGATGAGAACGGAATGTTCAAAATCCGCTTCAATCCAAGGCTCGAACAAGGAACAAACAACAGATATTTGAAGGTGAAATCACTTCCAAAGAACGACGGCCGTGGCGAGTCTATTTTCTCGAGTGTAGTTTCCTTCAATGCCTACACAATGACCTTCACAGCGTATAGCGCGAACTCTGTTGATACCGACCATGGCGGCATCACTTTTGACGACGGAAAATATTACTTCTTCAAGCAAAACAAGCTGTTTGACGAGACTGTTGGCGAATACTACTCGCAAATTACAGGTGCGTTCCCTGAGGGCAAAAAGATTGTTATATCGCGCGCGACTCAGTTCACTCAAACATATAACTATGCCCTTCAAAAATGGACAACAAACACCCCGGCTGAAAACAATTATTATCTTGAATCAACCATGCCAATGGGTGTTAACGGCGGGTCATTCGATGGTTTTGACAATACTCTTGCAGATCCAAACAAGAGCTGCATTCCTGTTGCAAACAAGAAAGACAGTTTGCTCTACACAACTGTTAAATTTTCCCCTTATACTGCCGACAATATCGATAAACGATTGAACGAAATTACAACAGATTATCATCCTTCAACAGAGAGCGTTACTATCGACCAAGTTGTTTATGAAGCCTCCTATCAAAACGTAAACGAAGAAACGAATAATGTTGTGAGCAACAATGGTGACCTTGTTGTTATTTCGCATGCAAGGCTGAGCGGCTACAAGTTCTATGCCAACTTTGTGAAGGTTAGAAACTTCAAAATCACGGGCACATTCTTTGCCGGCGACAACTTCTTCACGGGCGCAAACCAGTATCTTGAATGTGTTGATATCACCGTGTTCAATGAAACCGATCGAAGAAACCCACTCGGCGCGTTGTATGGGTCAGACAAGGTTGAGGATAAACATACAATCCAAATGGTTGATGCTGAGGGCAAGCGTACAAGGACTCACGATATTCTCATTGAAAGAAATGGGGCCTACTTCTCCGTTACTGGTCTGGAATATGGTGACTTTATCTACTTTGAAAAAGTAGCTGAGCCTGTTCGTTCAGACGAATTTTTAAGCGCACAGGGCTATACCCTGCCTTTCAACTTCTATTCGAACCTCATGGAAGAGCGCGAAGATATTTTTGGAACGCTCCAAAAGAAAGTCATGACACTAAAAGTCAACCAAACCTGCTTTTCCGATAGGCAAGATGTTGGCATTATTGGAACGCAATATAACGAGGACACCAACCTTATTGTCAACATTTACAAATACGATTTAGGTGGCAATCCTGTTTTGATTGGCGGCGACCAAGACCTTTCAAGTTTGAACGGATTGTCGTATGAAATAGTGAAAACGGTCAGCTCCTATGAAGACGAAGACGGCTACATCACAACAAACGTCATCGTTTCGGTTATGTTGGATTCAAACCAGATTCTCACGGGCTATAACGTTGAAACCATAAACAACACAACCAACACCTATTTTGTTGGTGACGATGGCAAGACCTATGTTTCGAGAATGGAATATGAACCTGAAAAGCAAACTGTTAGATCAAGATATGTGTTTGTTGTTGATGGGGCTCCGGAGAATGTTAGTGGTGTTGCAAAAACTCAAAGCAGCAACACTCTCACCTATAATGGCGAAATCTATATCTACACCCACAATGCAAGAGTTCAAGAAGAAAACGGACAGACATCACTTGTTTCCTACTACATTAAACTAACCGACCGCAAGGCGCCAGAATCCGAGGAGGATTCATATTCTGTTTTGGCATTTTATAACAACACCTACACTCTCATCACCTATAAGCCACTACTTGGCTGTACTTTTGAATATGATTTGCACACAACTTTGTTGGATGATGGCACATATAAAAAAGAATATGTTGTTGTTTTGGTGAAGTCAAACAACGAGTCAGTTGTTTTAACAAGGCTTGATTCCTCTTCGCCAAATCCTAACTATAATAATGGCCACAGCGAAATGTCGGCGATTGCCTCGGCATATAAAACTAAAATGAAGCAAACAGTCACAATTGATTCAAAGCAAGAGACCAACGATGTTTATGTTTATTATGACGTTGTTAAAATCGACGGCAAATACTACTACACCGCCCCTATCGGCCGCCTAACAACGGTGGAAAACGAAAATGGCGACTTTGTTGAATCCGACGCGCTCTTCTTCAAAGAAATCACCAATTTTGACGAATTGAAAGGCTCATCAATCAAACTTGGAAAAGACATTGGAACAGACATTCAAGGCACAAACTTCCGCCGCGCCGTTGGTGCTGGCATTGTTGCTTCGTGCTACTACTACATCGAGCCTGTTGGACTCAACGAAGGAACAGAGGCTGAAAAAATCTATGTTAAGCAGTTTGCTGGCTTTGATAAAGATGTTCAAAAAACACAAAAGCAAAATGAATACTACTACTTCGTTCGCCACAATGGTGCAGAAGTTAGGGTCAATGTCAAGGACTCACAAACATTTAGAAGCAAACTCATTTTCCGCGACAGCAACCAACTAATAATTGAGGGCGATAATGATGGTGATTATAATATTAACGAGAACGTTTTGTATAATGGTTCAATCAAGTTTACATCACGACCTTCCTATTGGGTTGGAAACTGCAACGCATATGATGTAAACTACCAACATATTTCCGATAGTGAGACTGGTGGCACTGCCTATGCCAGAGAAATCTATTGGAATTATGATTTCAAATCTGAGGCAAACCCAAGCGCAACCTACTGGACCCGAGTTGAATATGAATTGAACTTTATCAATAACGGATCAATTGATGTTGTTAAGCTTTTCAAAGATAAGGATAATAAATATTATAGAATAACCAACACATTTGAAACAAATGTTTATTTGACCCGCGAAGAATATGAAGCTTCACATTCAACCCCAAGTGATGGACTTATCTATAATTATGAGCAGCTCAATAGTTATGTCTACACAACCGACGGTCAAGTTGACTCCCCAAGAATTGGGTTTAACGCAGAGCTTGAAATCTATGGTTTTTATGATGGCGAAGGAAACTTTATTGCTAGCGAAGGCGCAAGAGTTATTGTTGGGCGTGAAAAACGCATTGAATATAACACTTCCTACTACTACACAATGAATTTTGCTGGCGCAAGCAATGCCACCAATTCGGTTAAAGATAATTTTGTTGTTACCAAACTTGTTCAACATAATGCTGATGGCACTGAAATTGAAATCAATGTCACAAACGAAGTTTATGAATACACAACAACCGACACTGGTGTAAAACAAACCAAAGTCTCCTATCCTCTTGCATATATGATTCCATATTATTATATGGTTGTTAGCGATGCAATTGATGTTCAAGCAGGTGGTTTTGGAACAAAGAAACTCGACACTAATATTCGCGACACCGAGGCCATGCATATGGTTGTTGGAAGCACAATTGTTGATTCAATTGAGGCTTCCTTCAATTCAATTTCAAACTATTCAACCCAATTTAATGTTATATATGAAGGTGGAGACCTTTATTATACTTTTGGTGTTGACGCAGAAGGCAATCCTCTCAAATACCTTGCAACTGATAGCGTTAGTGATGTTTCCATAAATGGTCAAACATATAAACTCGCAAAACTAAAAGACCCAAACGGCGATCTTGTTGTGAGACCAACTTTTAATGTCAGCGGCAATATTAATGGCTATAAACAAGTTTATGTTGCCTATAAAGATGACGGCGAATGCTATTTGCTCAATGACTATAACGGCTCAAACATCAATGATGCTTGGGTAACTCGAATCAGTATTAGATTTGCAAACATCATTCAGCTCTTCACAACCGAAGAAGATGTTATTCAAATAACGCGAGAAACCCCACTTTATAGGATTGCAAATGTTGTTCTTCATGGCAACTCAATCACCCTGCTTGGCAAATATATTCAATCCAAAGATGGCAACCCAATTGTTTATCCAGGCTTCTCAAACCTCAATGTTTATGATGAAACTGACTTTGGAACATCTGATATAAAATCTGTTTTTGAGATTGAAGGCTCAACTTATTCGCTTGACTACACAAGCCGCAACATTGTTGTTGAAGGCTTCCCAGGTGTTTCGCTTCTTGCGGGCCCACCATACCCTAACCCAATACTCTATTTCTCGGTGCGCCATAAAGCAAGCGAAGACTCATATTTGAATATTGTGCTCGATATCAAAGACGCCTACTATGTTGAGGTGCTTGGTTCTCATTTGGAGATCAGCGATGAGATGCGTGACTTCACAACCTATGCGTTCAAAGACACCTATGTTAATATGCAACTCAACAGATATATTGACAAGTCTTATTGGATTCTCGACAAAGACTTCCAGCCAATCAAGCCATATGTGAAGAAAGGCAACGAATATGTTGAGTATGCCGAGGGATACGAACAACTCTCGCTTCGTGATGTTGGCATCAACGATGGCGACACGACCCTCTATTTCAACGATGTTATCGCCGCAAATGGAAACTATTTCAATAAAGTTTATCGACAAGTTCGAACCGCAAACGGCGGAATCGATTATCAGCCAATCGACTATAATGATGTGCTTTTGTGGGAAACAAGCGCAACAAAACTTGAAAACATTCAAATATACGATATCCACTCCTACTATCAAGGGCTCGATGGCACCTTGTATCTCAACTCGGGAACTTATCTCGACGGAAACCAAGTTTGCATCGGCCTTCATGGTCTTGAACCGGGAATCACAACAAATCCGAACTCAGTTCTAAACTATGACCAAGTTATCGTCAGTGGTGTTGTTAATGCCTATCGAACCACAGCCAAAAATGCTAATAATGGCGACGTTGGTTATTGGCTTGAACATGGTATTCATGCAGTCAATGCCTTCAACAGCAACGACCCATACTTCATGACCGGCGATAATGGCGAAGGCGTTGTTTTGATTGCCAGCCCAACAGTAAGCTTCAATGACGATTCTGGGCAAGATTATATCTATCGCTTCAAGGAATGGCGAGTTTATTCAAGAGACAACAGCGAAGTTATCTATTATAATAATAAAATCAACAATAGTGATGAATTCAAAAGCATGAAGAATAATGCAATCATGCGCTTCACAAGCGATGAAGCTGGCTATTTCGTTTTCCTTCCTGTTTATGAGCGCGTTTTGTCAATCGACATTGGAACAGCGGTTCTTGACGGACCTATCAATCAAGGCGGTGGCGTTGATATTTTCTACGACCAAAATAGTGCCGAACTTGATCTTGAAAACGTCTCAACAAGAGACCTCTTCACCTACGACTACTATAAGACCATGGTTGGCAACCGCGAAGGCTATTTCTATGGCGATATTTCTGCAACAACTTTCCTCTATTTCACTGGCGAATATCAAGAAATTAAGAGCGGTGAAAAAACTCTAATCTACCCTGTTTTTGAAGTTGTTTCAAATATCCTTAGTTATAAGGTTGGAGACAATTATGTTTATTTCAAGCTTGTGCTCAATGGCAATGGTGGAATCAAAGGTTTTGTTCCATACCCTGTTATTACAAATGTGCGAAAGGACAATCCAGGGCTTGTTTTGGTTACCAACAAAGGCGACGAAAAGAATTATAGCACTGACTATGTGATTCAAGCCGAAATAAGTTATAGTGAAATTGAACATGGCACGACCTATAACTACACCTATGGCAACGACTCAGGTGTTGTTGTTAACCAAGCCAGATATTTCAATAACGGCTTGCCAATGGTTCTGAAAGGCCATGAATATGGCACAACTGAGGTTGTTTTTGGTGACGCATTCTCCTATACCTTCACTTCCACTTTCTATCCAGACACAATAACAAGCACGAACACAAAACAGCTTCTAGTTAGCCGCCCACTCTATCTTGATGAAAACAATGATTTTAGAGTTTTTGACTTCAACAAACTCGACTATAAAGCATTTGTTAACATCATCAATAACAACCAACTTTCCAGGGCTGCAGAAGGACTTAAATCTTTCAGCGGATTTTTGTCGTCTGTTGGCTCATTCTTAAATGGCCATGGTTCAAAAGTTTTGGGAAGCATCTTTAATGGCGCTAGTGAGTTGGCTGGTGCTTTGGCGGGGTTTGAAGAAAGTCTGGCTAATAGAAATAGTAACTTTACCACGCTCAGTCAAGTTCTTGGCGACACTGTTGCAAGGCTGAAAGTGAGTCAGTTCACTAATACCCCAACCGTGGCAAGCTCTCCTTATGACGATTTTTTGGTTCAAAGCAGCCGTGGAATCAAGCAATATTCAAATGAACTCATGTATGATGAGAACGGCGACCTATACCCAACCCAGCAATTCAAAACAACCTATATCGACCGTGATGCACAAGTTGTTCTCCAAGCAACGCCAAAGAATGGATATAGAGTTGAAGGCTGGTATCTCTGCGTCTATGACGATGCAACCAAGACCTGGCGCACAACTGACGAAAAAGTCCCAGATAAAGTTTATACCTATGATGACGAGATTCATCAAGTTTACTATAACCAATATTATGGCAGATACTACTATGTGACCGATTTTGTTTACACCCAAGAACTAACTACCCTTAATGGCGAAAAAATTGTTTCAAAAACCTATTATTTCGACTATGACGCAGCAACTGGCGAGTACAAAAATGAGGCCATTGTTCCTGACGCAATGCTCAGCACTGTTAGAGGCACTTTCATAAACAAAGGCACAGCGCAAGACCCAAGGTGGGTTCAAGTTTATCGCCGCGGCGTTGTTGGCAACGACTACTACTACGATATTTCCTATACCCAACCAGTTGCGGGTATTGAAAATTATATAAACAACAACAATTTGAAAGAATTGCCATACTTCTCATTGAAAGGCGAAGCTGACGCAATCGATAGAAGCCGCGCAAATGAAGGTAAATACTATCTCAACAATATTGAAATTTTCAATGTTTCAAAAACAAACGCAAAAGGCGAAGTTGTTGAATCGCACTTCTATCGTGTTCGCGAACTTGGAAATGTTTTTGCTGATGGCAATAGACTGACCATTCAAAAATTGCATGCAAATCTTCGCTACGTTGCAAAATTCATTGAAGTTTATAACGAATATATCTACACCGAGAGTGTGGAAAGTTCTGGTGTTGAGGTCAAGGCTATCTTTTATAATAGTTCCGACCCAAGAAAAAATAAGGATGCTAACGAAACTCCAATAATTCGCACCGACGCATTTGGCGTAAACAAGACCGCTATTGATGGTGTTCATGACGGGCCAACATTCGATGGTCTTTTCAACCTCTATGACAAAGAGCTTCATGAAGACAAGAAAGACATCCTTATCACCACCAATGGCTATTTGACCAGCAAGTTTACCCCTAAAAATGGCACGAACTCTTTGAACAAATATAAAACAAGAGACGGCTTGACTGTTGGTAGAATTTATGACTTCATGCACAATGGATTCAGTAGCACAGAAACAGTTGACTATTCGAATTGTTTTGAAACCACAAACGGCATAACTCCGCAAGTCTTCTCAAAAACCTATATGGTGAACTCTAAAGACGAAGATCTTAACAACTCGCTTTCCATGCATCCAATCTATTTTGATGCCGACACGAATGTTTTTATTGTTGTTAGCGTGAAGGCCAACTACACTTTGAATGTTCACTCACTTGGCATGAACTCAAAGTTTGTTCTTGAGCCAATCTTGGAGCCGGACCCAAGCTATATTGAATATAACAATGGTGCACAAGAAGACGAGAAAGTTGACTATCTCTACTATGTTTTCCGTGTTGCATATAACCGCGACCCTGAGAACGAAAATGTTAAATACATCACTCACCCACAACGCTCAACTTCAATGACATTCGATGCTGTTCAAGGTAACTTTTTGCACTATTACAGCAGCAAGATAAGTGGCGAGAAGAGATTCTCATGGCCACAGATTTCGCTTGGCTATGACTATGCTCTTGGTCTCGACAAAACAAACAACAATCACTTTGTATATAATAGTGACACGAACAGGTACACCTACAAGCTTGACCAAGGTGACCTTGCAAAATACTTTGATTATAGCACGAAGAACGGAAAGCAGGTTTTGAGACTGAAAGACGATGGCAACTCCCTGCTCAAAGAACTTTATCTCAACAACTTGATTTCGCTTGAAACCTACATTGCGCTTGCGGCAAAGGATTTGAACGGAAAAACATATCCTGAAACAGATATGTATGTTTTGAACCAAGAATTTTCAAACTTCAAGGAAGTCCTTGATGCTATTAATGATGCCATGTATAATCCAGGGGCGCTCTATCTTGATAGCGTCAAATTTGACCCAACCGATGAAATTTTGGCTTCAACCAACACGATTTTCGCAATGATTCAACAATTGCTTGGTGGAATCGCGGCAAATGGTAATGAGAACTTCATCAACCTTTCTTCAAGCCCAATCTATATCTACACCATTCAAACAGTCACTGCCGATGACTATAACGACCCTATCTACACTGACGAGCTTGGCAGAGCTGTTGTTAACAACAACACAAAAACTGTTCAGCACTTGTTGAAAAACGGCTTCTGGACCTATGGTGGCATGAACGATGAAACATATTTGGGTTCGTCAAAGAGCATTGACGAAGGCAATTTTGTCTATGACGGCGATATCTATGACGACGAAACCAAATTCACATTCAGCAAACACTTCACAATTGACTTCACTCAAACTGGTGTTAACGCCCTTGACATGCCAGATGGAACAATCATGGCAGACCTTCCATTCATGCAAAACTCCGTGATTGTGTTTGATGGAACTAACAAAGCAGAAGATGGCTATGCCTTTGTTGGTTGGTATGAGCAGAAGTTCGACCGCGAGAACGAAAAGTGGTCGCCTCTCACCCTCATGAGCACGAGCCTTGAAACGCCATATCAAAGTCTCGCAGTTGCCGATACCGTTGTTGTTGCGCTCTATAAGAGAGTTGTGAACGTCAAATTGACCTACGACAAGTCGCAGCTCAATGTTATCATGGCTGGCGGCGGGCTCGACAGCACTGGAAACCGACTCACGCAAACTGCTGTTGGCAAAACTATTTTTGAGCTCAGCGGACAATTCTATTTTGATTCGGAAATCAAGATGACAATCATCCCTGTTGGTGGTTATAGATTTGATGCAATCACCTACTCTTTTGGCAATGGCGATGATCACGAAGAAGGCAGTGTTAACCTGTCGTCGAGCGATATCAACTACTACGACAAGTATGGCAACAATATGCTTCCTGATTCGTCTAACCGCTACTCATATAGCGACATGATTCTCAATGGTATATTCTCAATAGGACTCCCTCTCAAACACTCTGTCTTCGACGATAGCACCTCATATCTCAATATTCAAGACCCATCAACAACTGATGTTGAGATATCAATTGTTGCAAAGAAGATTCAACTTGTTTATATTGATGTTGATGGCTATCTCCACTCCGAAAACCAATTCAGTGGGTTTGATTTTGGCTTGTTCTATGGCGGCAGAACACTTATAAGAACTCACGGCGCCGACGGAGATATTCAATTCGAACTTGGAGATAAAGACAGCACACATTCCTATGTTAATGTCAATGTTGAAAACGCACATCTCTATATCTATGGCTACTTCGACTATGAGTCAGAATCAAAGCTTATTCTTGCAACCTATTCAAAGGAAAAGGACATCCCAGGAATCAAGCAATGGATCATCAATGGCGACGAAGACGAAAGAACAAGCAACATGCAAGATGAGATTCCAGAGCTGAAAAGTGAGCAGATAGTTGATGATGACCTGTTCAATGAGTTTGAAATTAAATTCAACTATGAAGGCGAGCTCGCCTATCTCAACGAGGCAGATAGGTTTGCACTCTCACCTGAAAATGATATCTATTATATCTATGCCGATATCGACAGCGCCGCAACTGTGACAATCAACCACACATTCATCGACGATGTTGGCAACTTTGGAACTGCTGGAAAGAAATTTGGCGAAGAAAACAAAGTCAATGTCAACTCACTTGTGACCTATATTGGTATCTACTATCCAGGTGAAGGCGATGCTGTTGAAAACTCTTCCTTCATTGCAACCAACTCAAACACATATAGAGTTCACAAGAGAACTGTATTTTCCGCCACCGTTGAAAAGAAATATGTTGAGGTTGACGGAGCGCTCTATGTCTTCCTTGGCTGGTTCAAGAAGAATGTTTCGGGCGGGGCTGGAACGCTATATTCAAACCGCGTGACAAGTAGCCTCACAATGCAGAACGCTTTGGTTAACGCAACCTATGAGGCGGTCTATGTCAGGGCGTATAGAACGGACATCAACACCAACGAAAATGGCTCGCTAAGTTTCCTTAACACGCACCGTATTCCAAACAATAGATTCCCATCAATCAATCTTGATGGCGTGATTATCTATGACTATTATCAAGACGGCGGCTACTACTACACTCTTGGTGGTGCAAACTTGCAAGTGACTGCTATTGCCGACCAAGGCTACTCTATTCCAAACCTTAGCTTCACAAACGAGGCTGGCGAGGAAATTAATTCGACAGACACAATATTCCAGTCAACAACCGAGGCGGTTCGAACAGCAATAAAAGTTAATTGCGACTTCACCGTCAACGCCGTGTTCATAAAAGGTATTAACCTAATTATCAACCAGCTTCT